>NZ_JBHSEL010000002.1:0-2089 GCF_042653845.1 Daeguia caeni
GCTCCGCCTTACGGCCTTCCGCCAGCCGTGTTACTGTAACCAGCATTTCATTGATAAGATCGAGCAATCCGTTGTCTCGCATCTGACCTGCCCCCCCGGTCGTCCCTCGTTCATAACGAGAGTCCTTGGGGTTGATAGTGGTCGGTTTCGGATGTGGCAAGCGCGCCGGGCGCGGAGCTCTCAGATTGCTCAAGAGCCCGGCGCGCTTGTGCTGGCGTTTGGTTGCCCAGCGAGGAATGCGGCCTGACGTTGTTGTAGTCGTAGCGCCACAGGGCCAACTTTCGGCGGGCATCAGCCAGTCTGTCGAAGATCTCCTCGTTCAAGCATTCGTCGCGCAGGCTGCCATTGAAGGACTCGATGTAGCCGTTCTGCTGCGGCTTGCCGGGATCGATGTAATGCCATTTGACGCCGTTCTCGTTGGCCCACTTCAGGATCGCCTTGCTGGTGAACTCGGTTCCGTTGTCCGAGACGATGCAGGCGGGCTTGCCATAAATCCTGACTAGGGCATCGAGTTCACGCGCCACCCTGGCCCCCGATATGCTGGTGTCGGCAATCAGGGCCAAGTTCTCGCGGCAGCAATCGTCGTTGACCGCCAGAATGCGGAACTTGCGGCATGCCCCGAACGTGTCGGACAGGAAGTCTAGGGACCAGCGCTGGTTCGGCCGCAGCGGCACCGGCATTGGTGTCCGACTGCCGCGTGCCCGTTTGCGGCCACGACGGCGGCGCACTGACAGACCCTCTTCCCGGTAGATGCGGTAGAGCTTCTTTTCGTTCATGATCATGCCTTTGCGCTCCAGCATGATGCCCACACGCCGATACCCGAAGCGACGACGCTTCTCGGCGATCTTGTGCATCTCCTCACGGATTTCCGGGTTGTCGGGCGGCCTGTTCCGCCGCACCGTCTTCGGATCGACACCGATCAGGACGCAGGCCCGGCGTTGAGAGATCGGATGATCCGTCATCGCCCGCAGNTCCTTGATCATCCCGATGATCTGCGCCTCGGTAAAACGGCTTTTCCTCATCTCGTCTGCTCCTTCTCAGGTTCGGCAGACTCTACATCACAGCGAGGGAACTTCCGGGGGGCAGGTCAGGCGTTGATGTCGGACAAGATGCCATAACAAAAAAGCCGCCCGACTGGAGCCGGGCGGCTTAATACGTTTTCAGATTGGAATTAGAACTTGTAGTTCAGGCCAACGCGAACCGTGTGGAACTTAACTTTGTTGTCGAGGTTAAAGCTGCCATCTTCATCAGCGTAGCTGATCAGATTACGCTTACCCAGATCAGTATAAAGGTATTCCGACTTGAGCGTCCAATTGTTTGTGAATGCGTATTCCGCACCAGCGCCAATTGTCCAACCGGCTTTTGTTTTCGAGGAAGAAATTCCACCTCCGGTACCATCCAAGTCAAAATCAGCATACGACTTCACTTTACCGTATGCGAGACCACCAGTACCGTAAACAAGCAGACGTTCCGTTGCGGTGTAACCGAGACGTGCGCGAACCGTACCAAACCATTCAACCTTGGTTCCAGCTTTACCAGAGATGCCGTTGAAACCATCAAAGGCGTTGAATTTAACTTCGCCCTTTACATTCGAACCTTGGAAATCAGCTTCTGCACCGAGCACAAAACCGTTATCAAACTGATAGTTGTAACCAGCCTGTACGCCGCCGACAAAGCCACTTGAAGTTACATCAAGCGAACCATCCGCGTTTCTTTCAATGTCGCCATCATCAATGGTAAGTGCAAACGGGTGCTTAAATTTACCGCCTGCATAACCAGCATTGATACCGATATAGCCACCGGTCCACGAGAATGTATCTGGAGCGATTACTGCAACTTCTTCCGCAATGATTGCGTCAGCTGCATAAGCAGTAGTTGCTGCGAGAGACATCGCTGCGGAAATCAAAAGTAACTTCATTGGAAAACTCCCCTTACGTTGGAGTTTCTTCTTACACTGACTCGGAACACGTGTATGTGATAAAAATACAACTCGTAAGGATATTCTCCTTAAGAGCCCGACCGAAAATTAAGTTGAGCGATTTCAGTAGTTTATGATTCTCTATGTTTGCAAAAACTACGGAGGATCAGA
>NZ_JBHSEL010000003.1:0-1144 GCF_042653845.1 Daeguia caeni
GACTGGACCGACGAAAAGGTCTGGGTGAAGGCCAATCCGAGCCTTGGCGTGACGGTGAAGCTGGATGACCTGAAGCGGCAGATTGACGAGGCCAGGGAAATGCCGGCGCAGCAGAATGCGATCCGCCGGCTGCGCCTGAACGAATGGACCGAGCAGGTCACCCGCTGGCTCGACATGAGCGTGTGGGAGGAAGGCGGACTGCCAGCTGCCACCGACTGGCGCATCGTCAAACACGANACTTGGAAAGCTTGCCGACAAATGGATCGTCACCTGCCGGTTCTGGATTCCCGAGGACGACATTCAGCGCCGCGTTCGCCGCGACCGCGTGCCCTATGATGTCTGGCGTGATCAGGGATTCTTGACCGCCACGCCCGGCAACGCCACCGACTTCGCCTTTGTCGAGAAAGAAATCCTCGACCTTGCCGGCCGCTATGACCTGCGTGAGCTCTCCTACGACCGCACCTTTGCCGGCGAGATCGTCCAGCATCTTCAGGATGAAGGGCTGAACCTCGTTCAGTTCGGCCAGGGGTTTTTGTCCATGGCGGCGCCCACGGCGGAGCTGGAGCGGCTTTCGGTGTCACGCTCGCTCTGGCATGGCGGCCATCCCGTGCTGCGATGGAACGCCTCCAATGTTGCCGTGCGCCATGATCCGGCCGGCAACATCAAGCCGGACAAGGAACGCTCCAGAGAGCGCATCGACGGCATTGTCGCCATCTGCAACGCGCTCGGGCGGGCGCTGGCCCGCGACGTCAATGCCGGCCGCTCGGTCTATGAGACCCGCGGCATCCTGATGCTGTGATCTGAGCAGCGCAGCTTACGAAAGAACCCACATGGCATTCTGGTCAAACTGGTTCGGTGGCGCAAAACCGCCGGCCGCATCTCCGCGCGCCTCGTTCCAGGATGCAGGTGGTGGTCTTGTCATCACGACGAGCGAACAGCTGGAAGAGGCGCTGCGGTCTGGCGCGCTGACGGCATCAGGTGCCATGGTGACGCCAGAGGCCGCGATGCGGGTGGCGACCGTCTATGCCTGCGTTCGCATCATCTCGGGTGCGGTGGCAACCTTGCCGCTGCACATCAAGCGCCGGGTGGATGAGCGCACCCGCGAAGACGCCTCCGACACGCCGATCTGGACGGTGCTGCGACG
>NZ_JBHSEL010000004.1:0-13652 GCF_042653845.1 Daeguia caeni
TGGCGGAGCGGACGGGACCGGGGGCGAACGTTCTCCAGTTGCGCGGTGACTTTGCCTGGCCCTCGAAGGGCTTGAGCGAGAAAAGCCAGCGAGGAAAACGCCCGGCCCGCCAATCTCCATACTGGCGAGCATGGGCTGGCTATTCCTACTCGGCGGCTCTGTTCAGGTGTTCCTCGCTTGCCAACGCGGTCCAGGCGTCGAATTGCGACAGGAAGACCCGGCCGGTGAGCTCGCTCAGGAAATGCGAGGTCTCGAGCCGGTCCATCACCGGGCCCTTGACCTCGGAAAGGTGCAGCCGCACGCCAATGTCCTTGAGCCGCCGGTTGATCGTCTCGAGGCTTTCCAGCGCCGAGAAATCCACCTCGTTCACGGCCGAGAACATCAGCACCACGTCGGTGATGCCGCAACCCTCGGTCACGCGGCTCTGGATCAGGTCCTCGAGGAAGCGGGCGTTTACGAAATAGAGGCTCTCGTCCACCCGCAGGGTCAGGAGGTGCGGCCGGGTGTCCACCTTGTGCCGCCGCACGTTGCGGAAATGCTGGGTGCCGGGCACCAGCCCCACCTCGGCCACGTGCGGGCGCGAGGTCTTGTAGAGGTGCAGAAGGACCGAGATCGCCACGCCGCTGGCCACGCCGGTTTCCACGCCCATCAGCAGGGTCAGGACGATCGTCGCCGCGACGGCGGTGAAATCGGCCCTGGAATAGCCCCAGGTCTTCTGCAGGATCGACAGGTCCACGAGGCTGAGCACCGCGACGATGATCGTGGCCGCCAGCGTCGCGGTCGGCAGGTAATGGACCAGCGGCGTCAGGAACAGCGAGGCGAAGAGCAGCCCCAGCGCGGTGAAGGCGCCGGCGGCCGGGGTCTCGGCGCCCGCGTCGAAATTGACGACCGAGCGCGCGAAGCCACCCGTGACCGGGTAACCCCCGGTGAAGGCGGCCCCGAGATTGGCCGCGCCCAGCCCGATCAGTTCCTGGTCGGGGTCGATCCGCTGGCGCTTCTTCGCGGCGAGCGTCTGTGCGACCGAGATCGATTCGACGAAACCGATGATCGAGATCAGGATCGCCGGCACCAAAAGCGCGCCCAGAAGGTTCGGCGCGAAGGCGGGCAGCGTCAGCGGCGGCAGGCCCTGCGGCACCTCGCCCACGATCCTGACGCCCCGCGCGTCGAGCCCCAAGGCCCAGACCGCCAGCGTCGTCACAACCACGGCGGCCACCGGGCCGGCCTTGGTCAGAACGTCCGCCATCAGCGGCGACAGACCCATGCGCCGCAGCGCCGGCTTGAGGTTCTTGCGCACCCAGAACAGGAAGGCGGTCGCGGCCACGCCGATCACGAGGGTGATCCAGTTCACCTGGTCCAGATGCGCGAAGATCGAGCCCAGCATCTGCGGCAGGGTGTGCCCGTGGGCCGAGACCCCAAGAATGTGCTTGAGCTGGCTGGTGGCGATCAGGATGCCAGAGGCGGTGATGAAACCCGCGATCACCGGGTGCGACAGGAAGTTCGCAAGGAACCCCAGCCGGAACACGCCCAGGAGAACGAGGAACCCGCCCGACAGGAAGGCCAGCGTCAGGGCGGCCACCGCGTAGCCCGCCGTGCCCTGATCGGCCACCTGCCCCACGGCGCTGGCGGTCAGGAGCGAGACCACGGCCACCGGCCCCACCGCCAGCGCCCGGCTGGTGCCGAAGATCGCATAGAGGATGATCGGCGCGATCGAGGCGTAGATCCCGGCCTGCGCCGGAAGCCCGGCAAGAAGCGCGTAGGCCAGAGATTGCGGGATCAGCATGATCGTCACGATCACCGCGGCGATCATGTCGTTGGAAAAGGCGGTCCGGTCATAGGTGCGACCCCAGTCGAGGATCGGCAGATAGCGGCGGAGCGTGGTCATCGTCTTGGTCCTGGAAATGGGACGATCAGAGCGGGTTCACCCTGATCGTCCGGTCGTGGCCCGACAGGGAGGTGCCGAGACCGTCGGTTCGCAGCGGCCGGGACGGTCGCCGGATGCTGGAGCGGAGCCGGCTATTCCGCCGCCCCGACCTTGATCGGCTCGGGTTGCGCCAGCCATTCGCGGCCCTTCAGCATCGCCTTCCAGTAGATCGGCGGCAGCATCCTCTCCTTCAGGAACCAGGCCGCGCGCGAGGGCTTGGTGCCATCCAGCAGGATCTTCGGGAAGGACGGCTTCAGCACCCCGCCATAGCCGAATTCGGCCAGCACGATCTTGCCGCGCTCCACCGTCAGCGGGCAGGAGCCGTAGCCGTCATAAGCGGCAACCGGGCTGCGCCCCTCGATATCGGCCACAATGTTGTCGGCCACCGTCGGCGCCTGCTTGCGCGCGGCGGCGGCAGTCTTGGCATTGGGCGCGTTCATCACGTCGCCAAGTGACCAGATGTTCTCGTAGGTCTTGTGGCGCAGGGTGGCCTGGTCGACGTCCACCCAACCGGCGGCATCGGCCAGTGGCGAGACGCGGATGAAATCGGGCGCGACCTGCGGCGGGCAGACGTGGATCATGTCGAAATCGACCGTCACCTCGGCCGGCTCGGTGTCCGGCCTGGCCACCTTGAAGGTCGCCTTCTTCGCCGCGCCGTCGATGGCCACGAGGTTGTGGAAAAAGTTCAGCGTCGCGTCGTATTTCTCAACGTATTTCATCAGTGCCGGGACATACTCCTTGACTCCGAAGAGCACGCCACCGGCGTTCATGAACTGGATGTCGATATTCTTCAGCACGCCGCGGCGATGCCAGGCGTCGCCCGACAGATACATCGCCTTCTGCGGGGCGCCCGCGCATTTGATCGGCATCGGCGGCTGGGTAAAGAGCGCCCGGCCCGCCCTCATCTCCCGAACCAGTTGCCAGGTGTAGGGCGCGAGATCGAAGCGGTAGTTCGAGGTCACGCCATTGCGCCCGAGCGTTTCGGGCAGGCCCTCGACGGCGTCCCAGTCCAGCTTGAGCCCCGGCGCGACGACCAGCCGGTCGTATTTGACCACCTGGCATCCGTCGAGGATCACGGCGTCGTTCTTCGGCTCGAAGGCGGCCACGGCAGCCTTGATCCATTTCACGCCGGCCGGGATCAGCGAGGCCATCGTGCGGGCGGTCTCGTCCGGCTCGAACACGCCGGCGCCGACCAGCGTCCAGCCGGGCTGGTAGTAGTGCACGTCGGCCGGGTCGATTATGGCGACCGACAGGTCCGACTTGCGGCGCAACAGGCTGGCGGCGGTGGCGATACCCCCGGCCCCGCCGCCGACGATGACCACGTCGAACTTCGCGTCGCCCGTGTCCGTCGGCGTCCTGCCGCCATTGGCGATGCGCCGCGCCACGCCGGACATGTCGTAACCGGCGGCCTTGGTGGCGGCGAGGATTTCGGGCAGCGGGCGCTTCTTCGCCTCGTGCAGCGACCAGAGCGTGGCCGAGCGCGTGCCGGTGCGGCAATAGCCGAGGACCGGCCGCGGCAGGTCCTTGAGCGCCGCGCCGAAGGCCTCGACATCCTCGTCACGCACCATGCCCGACTGAACTGGCACATAGGCCACTTCCAGTCCTGCCTTCTTCGCCGCCGTTTCGATCTCTTCGAAGGTCGGCTGGTCGGGGCCCTCGCCGTCTGGACGGTTGCAGATGATGGCCTTGAACCCCGTCTCCTTGATGGCGTCGATCTCGTCCGGCGTGATCTGCGGAGTGACCGAGAATTTGTCCGTAATCTTCTTGATGTCCATTGCTCGCGTACTCCTCAGAACTTGTTTGCCGGAATCTTGAAGTAGCTGTGGCCGTCGCCCTCTGGCTCGGGCAGCCGACCACCGCGAAGGTTGACCTGGAGCGCCGCGAGCATCCGGTCGGGCAGCGGCAGGGTCTTGTCGCGTTCTTTCCGGAGGCGGACGTATTCGTCCTTCGGTCGCCCACCGCCGACATGAATGTTGTTGGCCTTCTGCTCGCCCACGGTGCTTTCCCATGCCGGCTCGTCGCGATCCTTCGTGCCGTAGTCATGGCCAATGAAGATGCAGTAGTCGTCAGGGTGGTCGAGGATCGCCATGATGCTGTCGTAAAGCTGGCCGGCGTCGCCGCCGGGGAAATCGGCCCGCGCCGTGCCGGCATCGGGCTGCATCAGCGTGTCATGGGCAAATATCGCGTCGCCCACGACATAGGTGATCGAGCCCAGCGTATGGCCCGGCGACAGCATCACCTTGACGTCGAGGTTGCCGATCCTGAGGCGGTCGCCATCGGCAAAGAGCCGGTCGAAGTCGGGGTCGACGGGGAAGGCGTCCGGCATGTTGTAGATCTTGCGCCAGAGCGCAGCGATCTCCCGCGCCTTCTCGCCGATCGCCATCGGCGCGCCCGTTCTCTCCTTCAGCCAGGCCGCCGCCATGAAGTGATCGGCGTGGGGGTGCGTATCGAGGATCCATTCCAGTTCGAGCCCCTCCCGCTCGACGTAGTCCAGCGCCCACTGGGCATGGTCGAACGCGGTGGAGAACGATCGCGGATCGAACTGCTGGACGATGTCGATGAGCGCGCATTTCTTCGTCTCTTCGTCGACGCAGATATACTGGCAGCTACCGGTATCGGGCTCGTAAAAGCCGACGACGCGCGGGCTGCCGGCGCCGCGCGAAGGTGACACCCTGCTGATGATATCCTGGGACACTCCTCTGTTCCTCCGATGTTTCTTGCGCATTCAGCCTTCGGCGCCGGAAGCGCCGAGGAAGCGGACAGCATAGACGGCTTCTCCGAGCCTTTCGATCAGGTCGAGCTGGGTCTCGAGCCAGGCCTTGTGGCCTTCCTCGTCGAGCACAATCTGCTCAAAGAGCAGCCGCGAACCGATGTCACCTTCGGCGCCGGCTTCCTTCGCCGCCTTTGTATATTTGTATAGAAGCGGATCGCGTTCTCTTCGTCCTTCAGATCGGCCTCGAACATCTCGCGCAACGATGTCGCGCGCACCGGTGCCTTCTCGAAGGCGACCTCGGGCTCGCCGCCGAGGAAGAGGATGCGGTCGAGGAAACGGTCCGAATGTTCCGTCTCTTCGGCCTGCTCCTGCCGCATCATCTCGGCCAGGCCCGGCAGCCCCCAGTCGTCCAGAACCTGCGCGTGCAACTGATACTGATGAGTGGCCGTGATCTCCATCTGGAGCGCGGTGTTCAGGTTCCGAATGGTCTGCTTCTGTTCCATTTTCCTTCCTCCTGTCGGTCGTCTCGGGTAGCCGCGGGGCTCAGAGCTTGTTGACCGGCACCTTGAGCATCTTGTCGCCGTGCTGGTCGGTCGGGATGTGGCCGGCGCGGATGTTCACCTGGATCGACGGGATGATAAGCGTGGGCATCTTCAGCGTCTTGTCGCGCTCGGTGCGGATGCGGATGAACTCCTCGCGGGTCTTGCCGCCGCCCACGTGGATGTTGTTCGCCTTTTCCTCGGCGACGGTGGTCTCCCACTTCACCTCGCGCCCGCCGGGCATGTAGTCGTGGCACATGAAGAGCCGCATCTCGCCGGGCAGGCTGAGCACCTTCTGGATGCTGTCATAAAGCGTACCGGCATCGCCGCCGGGGAAGTCGGCCCGCGCCGAGCCGCCGTCGGGCATGAAGAGCGTGTCGCCCACGAAGGCCGCATCGCCGATGACATGGGTCATGCAGGCGGGCGTGTGGCCCGGCGTGTGCATGGCAAAGGCCGTCATGTTGCCGATCTTGTAGGTCATGCCGTCGGTGAACAGCGCATCGAACTGCGAGCCGTCGCGCTGGAACTCGGTGCCCTCGTTGAAGATCTTGCCGAAGACCTCCTGCACGATCTTGATGTTCTCGCCGATGCCGATCTTGCCGCCCAGCTTTTCCTGGATATAGGGCGCGGCCGAGAGATGGTCGGCATGGGCGTGGGTCTCGATGATCCACTCGAGCTTCAGGCCCTGGCGCTCGATCTCGGAGATCAGCATGTCGGCATGCTCGAAGGTGATCCGGCCGGCGGCATAGTCGATGTCCATCACGCTGTCGATGATGGCGGCCGCGTTCGAGGTCGGGTCCTTGACGATGTAGCTGATCGTCGCCGTGGCCTCGTCGTAGAAGCCCTGAATCTCGGGCTTCACGCTCATGTCCACCGGGTAATCGGCGATCGGCGTGGCGATGGCGTCGGCCATCTTTTGATCGTGGGCTTGAATCTGGTCTTGCTTGGTCATGTCGTGAACTCCTTTGTACTGGTCCGCGTCAAGCCGAGGCCGACCGCGGCAGGATGGATTGCCCCTTGAGAATGCGGGCCAGAGCAAGGCCCAGGCCGACGGCGCCCAGGAACAGCGCCACCTCCCAGCGGCCCATGCCAAGGGCCGGGATGGCCGCGCCCGGGCAGAACCCGGCGATGCCCCAGCCGATGCCGAACAGGGCCGAGCCACCGACAAGGCGCGCGTCGATCACGTTCGAATTGGGCACCTGGAAGCGGTCCTCGAACAGCGGCGTCGCGCGCCGCCAGACCAGCCGGTAGCCGATGAAGGTGACGGCGACGGCGCCGCCCATGACGAAGGCGAGGCTCAGGTCCCAGGTGCCGGCGATGTCGAAGAAATTCAGCACCTTGGCCGGGTTCATCATGCCCGAAATCGCGATCCCGAGACCGAAGACTAGGCCCGTGGCCCATGCGTAGATCAGTTTCATCATGTCAGGCTCCGATGACGTGGCGGATGACGAAGACGGTGATGGCGGCCGTGGCCATGAAGGTGGGCACCGCGACGAGCGAGCGCAGCGAGAGGCGCGAGAGCCCGCAGACCCCGTGGCCCGAGGTGCAGCCCGAGCCGAAGCTGGCGCCAAGCCCTACGATCACGCCTCCAATGGCGATTATCAGCGGGCTGACGGGCACGTCCAGCGCCGGCCAGGCGCCGGTGGCCAGGAAGATCAAGCCGGGTGCCATGACCATGCCCAGCACCAGCGTGGCGCGCCAGGCGAATTCCGGACAGCGCTCGGGAAAGATCAGCCCCGACAGGATGCCGGTCGCACCGAAGATGCGGCCCAGGCCCAGCATCAGCAGCACGGCGGCGAGCCCGATCAAGAGGCCGCCCCCGAAAGAGGCAAAGGGAGTGAAAGCCGTTTCCATCTCAGCACTCCCGGCAGGTCTTGAGGCCGATCAGCCGATAGAGCGGGCAGAAGCGGAACGCCGCTGTCGCCAGCATCACCAGCCCGACCGCGCCTGCGCCCCACTTCCAGACTGCGGCTTCCATCAGCTGCAGGCCGCCGAAGAAGGCGAGGTAGAGCAGCACCAGCCCGAGCGCCGCGCGCACCACCCGGTCAAGGGTTCCGACATTGGTGTTCATGGTGTCCTCCGATTTCAAAGCTGGAGGACAGATAGAAGTTTGATCAGCGCTCTACAGTGACAATGTCACCCAACGGCGATTTTCTCGATGGACCGCTTCGACGGCCCCTTGAAACGGGCCCGTCTCAGCGGCTTGCCGCCAGCCTTCTCAGCCCCGCCTTGTCTGTCAGCGTGATGCGCCCACGAGATTGTTCGACCAGGCCGCGTTTATGGAAATCGTTCAGGATGCGCGAGATCACCTCGCGCGCGGTCCCAAGCTCCTTGGCCAGATCATGATGGGTGGCAGAGATTTCCTTGAAGTCTCCGGCAAGGGCCAGAAGCCGTTCCGCCAGCCGCACGTCCATCCGGCCGAAGGCAACACCGTCGATGACGCGCAGAAGGTCGATCAGCCGCCGGGAATAGGCGGCAAAGACGAAGCTGCGAAAATCGGGTTCCTCGCCGGCCAGTTGGTCGAACGCCGTGCGCGGCAGATTGACGACGGTGACATCTGTCTCTGCGATCCCCTCGGCGTTGTAGGCTTCCTCGGCCAACATGCAGGCGGTGGTCAGCACGCAGCTTTCGCCTGCCTCCACCCGGTAGAGCACGATCTCCCGCCCCCGGTCCGAGCTTTGCGAGACGCGGATCGTGCCGTCATGCAGGAACAACAGGCCATCGGGCACCTTGGCCGGACCGAAGACCAGCGCCCCCTCGGGATAATGCCGCACCCGAGCCACCTGCAACAGCCGGTCGCGCACCCTGCGGGGCAGTTTCCGCGTGCCGGTGAAACGCTCCGTCCAGTCGCCAACGCTCATTTCGCTCTCCGCACCGGCGCCACAATCCCGGCCTCCAGGGGCGCAATGCGCGCCAGCAGGTCGTTCCGGTTGGCGGCGATCTCGTCCAAAGTGAGATCGTCAAGCTCCGCCATGAAGGCACGGGTCGCTTCCTGAAGGGCATGGGACAGGCGGCATATGCCGATCAGGGGGCAGGTGTTCCGGTCAGGGTTGAAGGATTCCACCAGGTCGAGCGGCCCCTCCGTGAGCCGGACCACATCACCGATCACGATCTCCTCGGCGGGCCGGGCAAGGGTGAAGCCGCCGCCGCGGCCCCGGATCGTCCGAAGGTAACCGGCCCGCCCCAACTCGTGCACGATCTTGACGATGTGCGGCCGGGCCAGACCGTGCACCCGCACGACATCGTCAACACGCACGCGGTCCGGCGCCTTGAGGGCGGCAAGCTGAAGAGTTCGCAGGGCGTAGTTGGTGTAGGCCGTGAGCTTCATGAGCTTCATGAGCTTCAGGATAGTATTGTTCCATTTTCAGTACAACTTTTTTCGAATTGAGTGACTTTGTCACTGTCACGACCCGGCGACAGGCCATATCTGGGGGCGCGAACCATGACAGTTTCCTAAGGAGGACAGGTCGAATGAGTCTGCACATCGGCGATATCGCCCCCGATTTCGAAGCCGACACCACCAAGGGCCAAATCCGGTTCCACGACTGGGCCGGCGATTCCTGGGTGTTCCTCTTCAGCCATCCGGCCGATTTCACGCCCGTCTGCACCACCGAGATGGGCCGCACCGCGCAACTGGCCGAGGCGTTTGCCAAGCGCAACGTCAAGCCGCTGGGGCTGTCGACCGACACGGTCGAGGAGCACGTGAAATGGATCGAGGACGTCAACGACACCCAGAACACGGTGCTCAACTTCCCCATCGTCGCCGACCCGGAGCTGAAGGTGGCGAAGCTCTACGACATGATCCACCTGGGCGAAAGCACGACCGAGGCGGTGCGCACGGTCTTCATCATCGACCCGGACAAGAAGATCCGCCTGACCATGACCTATCCGATGAGCGTCGGGCGCAACTTTGACGAGATCCTGCGGGTGATCGACGCACTTCAAACGGCGGATGCCAACAAGGTGGCGCTTCCCGCCGACTGGCGTCCGGGTGGCGAGGCGATCATCCCGCCCTCGATCCCGAACGAGAAGGCGAAGGATCTGTTCCCGCAGGGCTGGGAGGAAGTGCGACCCTACCTGCGCAAGGTCAAGCTGAGCGCATAGCCATGCGAACGTCCGGTCGGCGGTTCCGGCCGCCGCCCGGATCGGATGATGACACGCTGAATGGCACACGACGATGTCGGTCTCGGAAACCCTTCCCGATCAACCTCCCAATGCCCGTTCGGACTGGCGTTGGCATCTTGGCGTCGTCGCCTTCGGCGTGGCCTGGTGGGTGGTCTACCACCAGCTGATCCCATTTTCGGAATGGATCACGTCGCTGGTCCCGGTGGATCGCCACAGCCACATCGGCGAAGCGATCGCCTTTTCTCGCCCGATCTGCTCGCATGCGCGGTCAGCCGGAGGCTTGGCGCGGACCCCGTCGCGGACAGTGTCTGGGCTTGGCTTGCCCGAAGTAGGCACTGTCCCTGCAAGCCGCTCGATTTCCGTCGGACGGTTTAAGAGCCTCTTGACCGTACGAAAATCCGCAAGCAGGTTTCGCATCTTTTCTTCCCCGAAACCGTCCTGAAAAGCGTAAATCAGAAGGCGCGCCTCGGTTTGGCGTGAGACGTCAGTTCCTGATGCCGGATCCTCGACCAACAATCTGCTGATCATCCTGAGGTCGGTAGAAGTAAGATAGCTAGAAGACATAAGATGCCCTCCTGAAAAAGAAGGCCAAGGCAACGATCGTCCATGCGAGCGCGGCACCGAGCGGTGCAGGTCGACCTCAACCGGCGACGATAGAAGTGAGCGAGATCATGGAAGTTACCTCGCTTCTTGACCCTGCTTCAGGATCCGGAGGCCCGTCGATTAGAGCCTAACCGAAAATTAAGTTGAGCGATTTCATGGGTTTATGATTCTCTGTGGTTTACCAAGACTACGGAGGATCAGATGGCCTGGACTGAAACCGCTCGGCGCGACTATGCCAGACGAGACTTACGCTATGCAAGCGACTGCACTGACGATGAATGGTCTATCGTTGCGCCGTTTTTGAAGCCGCTGGGCAAGGTGGGCCGTCCACGCAAGCATGATCCGCGCAATTTGTGGAATGCGATCCAGTATATGGCGACAACGGGCTGCCAATGGGCGCAGTTGCCGAAGGAATTCCCGCCGTTCACGACAGTGCAGTACCACGGCAGCCATTATCGATAGCCAGTCGGTGAAGACGACAGAAGCTGGTGGTCCGCGCGGCTATGATGCAGGCAAAAAGATCAAAGGGCGCAAGCGCCATATCGTAACCGATATGACCGGCAACATGCTGGAAAGCATCGTGCATGGTGCGGATGTTCAGGACCGTGATGGTGCGCCCGATCTGATAGAACGCGCATAACAAAACCATCCCACCGTGACGAAACTCTTTGCGGATGGTGGATATGCTGGTGAAAAGCTTGCAATGGCTGTGGACCATATCGAGGTGCTGGCGATCAAAATCGTCAAGCGTTCCGATAAAGCAAAGGCTTTGTAATTCTGCCCAGGCGCTGGATCGTCGAGCGAACCTTTGCATGGCTCAATCGGTGCCGTCGGCTGGCAAAAGATTGGGAGGCTTCAATTGCCTCAGCAGAGGCATGGATGTTCATAGCATCCATCAGGCGAATGACGAGGCGTATCGCAAAAATGAAATTTTGAGTCGGGCTCTAAGATTGAAACCGGACCACCCTATGGGGTCAGGCCAATCTCGCCTAGTTCGGCCTCGTTAAGCCCGGCCAGATAGCCTGCATCGAGTTCCACCTTCCGATCGCCGAGCGGGAGGTGATCGCCGGGAATGANATCTCGCCTCGTTCGGCCTCGTTAAGCCCGGCCAGATAGCCTGCATCGAGTTCCACCTTCCGATCGCCGAGCGGGAGGTGATCGCCGGGAATGACGCGATCGATCGTCCACGTCTTGGGGCGCAGGAAAGCGGGCGTGGACGACAGCTCCAGTCGGAGCGAGTCGACCTGACGATCCGAACGGTTTTCGACGCCGACGCGCCGAAGAACGGGAATGGCGTTCTGATAGGAAGCATAGGTGAAGCTGGACGCAATATCGGCGAAGATCCCCGGTGATTGGGGCGTCTCGACCGCTGTCACATCAATCGCCACATTTTTCTGATCTTCCGACGTCATAGTACCGCCTCCCACCACACACTATCGCCGCTTTATCAGAAAGCAAAAACTGTATTCTGCTCGGGCTCAATATCTGCCGTTCGGCACCAGCCGTCCGCGCATGCGCGCCGTGGTGCTTGAATTGATCTTGTATAGCAGCGGAGCACTGAGGAGGTAGGCGTCGGCACCAGGCAAGGTGGCCGGCCGTCTCCAGTCCCGATCATCCTGACGTCTGGAACCATTTGACGATTTTCGAGATGCTTTCGCCGAACATGGCGATGCCGACGGCAATACCGAGAATGCCGACGATGATCCATTTGACGAATGCGGACACGGTGTTGATCGAGCGGACCAGGCGAATGCCGTCGTCGAGCGTCTTCACCTCGTCGGGGCGCAGGGCAAGCAGGAAAGCTTTCGTTTCCTCGGGCAGGTCCTCGAATCGCTTTGGTGTCTGGTCAGTCATCGGGGTGCCTCCGCAATCCGGACATGATGCTCTTGGCGGTGTGGCCGCCCATGTAGAGGCCGGTGAAGACGCCGGTCAGCGTCATGAGGATGGTGAGATCGACGGCCTCGATTGCAGCGCCGAATGCCGCATTCGCCAATGGACGCAAGATGAGCGCATAGAGCCAGACGAACGCCAGCAGCCACATCCAGCTTGGCCGCCATGCCCACGTCCATGTCGGCCCGCCCTTGTCCAGTTCGGCCTTCAGCGTCTCATTCATGAGCCGCTGGCTTTCGACATGGGCCATGAGAATGTCGGCCGCTTCCGGCTCGGCCGCGACGATAGCCTCTTGCAGATCGTCAGGGGGCTGGTCAGGTAGCGCCTCGGCCGGGACGCCGGCCTTCTCGGCAATCACGTCGATCACCTTGCCGGCGAGTTCGCCACCGGCCCCGCCGAGCCTGTCGCCAAGGATCTTCCTGATGACGGGGCCGGCAAGATCGCCGGCCGCCGTGAGCAGGATGGACGCGAGCGTGCTCATGTCAGCCTCCGAACATGGATGCAGCCACCGCGGCCAGCATCAGGACGATGATGACAAGGATCACGGCGGCGGGCAGGTCGCGCCTTCTGGCACCCGGTGCGATGTCGATGGGTGCAGGCTTGGGCGTCGGTGTCGGCGCGGTCGGCGACCGCGACGCGGCGGCATCGTAGCCCGCACCAGCCAGCGCCTTCTCGAACGCATGGGCGTATCCGGCTATCATCGTCGCCCTTTCGGTGCCGTTGACGACGCGGCGCGCGCCGACATAGTCCTTCTTCGCACCCGTCACGAAATCGGGCAGCTTCCTGCCGGTGAAGGTGCCGAGCATCATGCCGTCGATCAGGATCGTGGTCGCATGATCGAGCCGGGCGGCGAGTGCCGGGTTGCCGACCAGATCAACGCCGAGGCGATTGGCCCAATCGGTATAGTTGCGCCGGCCGGTGATCTGAACGAAGCCGCGTCCCTTGAACCGAACCCCATCGCCCGGCTGCGTGTTGCCGAGCGTGGCCCGCCCCTCATAGGCAGCGCCCGACGCATATTCCTCAATAGTGCGGAAGCGGTCGCTTTCATGATAGGCTGTGGCGAGGATGTAGGCGGCCTGCGCCAGTTCGATACGTTTTGCGTCGAGCAGCGCCAGAATTGCCTCCAGCCGGTCTACCTGCACTTGCGTGAGCGAGGTGCCAAAGACACCGGAATCACGACGCCGCAGCGCCGCGTAGAAACGCGAACGATCCATGATGCTGTCCTTTCGATGATTGCTGCTTCCTTCGTGCCGATTGCCGGCCGGTCGGACGCTGACCCTCCTGGCTTCAAGCAAGCAGGATTTCACCGCGCACGGTGGCGGCCATCACCTGCAGGGCAGTCCGTGGACGGATCAGGTCGCGACACCGGCCTCGCAAAGCATGGTGATGAAGCGGCGGCGGCGCTCCATGTCGGCGGCGGTGCGGATGTTGTAGATCATGCCGGAACGGGCATCGATCAGGCGCCAGGCGGCGGTGATGGTTGCGGTTTCGGCATCGAAGCGCACGATGATCAGCGCCGGCTGCACCTCCTGCAGGCGCGACGCAATGACCGTCTCGCCGCCCTTGGAGGGCAGGATGCAGGCGTCGCGCTCGAACTGTGGCACCCACATGCCGACCGTGTTTCCATAGCCATCATCGATCTCCTCGCGCTTTTCGAGGCGGACGCGGTCGCGCAGGGCATTGGCGGTGATCCTGGCCATCAGATCGGACTTTTCCGAAAGGGTGCAATGAGAGCATGGACGGTGCGGTCGATGGCAACATCGATGCTGGTGTCGGCGCCATCGAACAGGCGCTGGACGATGAGCAGGATGGCCTGACGGATGGGCTCCGGCACGTCGGCCACCGCGCCATAGCCGGCGGT
>NZ_JBHSEL010000005.1:0-1180 GCF_042653845.1 Daeguia caeni
GCTGTCTTTGCGCCGACGGCTACGATCCACTCCCGTACAGCCTTGGCGATGAACTCCGGGCCGTTGTCGGAACGGACATGGCCGGGCACACCACGCAGGATGAACAGGTCCGACAGGGCGTCGATGACGTCGGTCGAGTTGAGCTTGCGATCGATGCGGATTGCAAGGCATTCCCTGGTGAACTCGTCGATGATGTTGAGCATGCGGAATCTCCTGCCATCGTGGGTCCGACCCTCGACGAAGTCATAGGACCAGACATGGTTTGGATGCTCGGGTCGAAGCCGGATGCACGATCCGTCATTCAACCAGAGCCGCCCCTTCTTCGGTTGCTTCTGGGGAACCTTCAGCCCCTCCCGCCGCCAGATCCGTTCGACACGCTTGGCGTTCACCGTCCAGCCTTCAGACCGCAGCATCGCCGTGATCCTGCGATAGCCATAACGGCCATAGCGGGAAGCGAGCCGGATGATGTCGGAGGTCAACGCCTCTTCATCGGGCCGGCCTTGCGGCTTCTTGCGCTGGGTCGAGCGGTGTTGGCCGAGAACCTTGCAGGCAAAGCGCTCCGACACGGAGAACTTCGCCATGACATGATCGACGCAACGGCGACGGCGAGCGGGGCTCAGAAGTTTCCCGAGGCAGCCTCTTTCAGGATCAGCTTCTCGAGCGTCAGGTCCGACACAGCCTTGCGCAGCCGGTCATTCTCTTTCTCAAGCTCTTTTAGGCGCTTTACCTGGTCACCTTCAGGCCGCCGAACTCCTTGCGCCACCGATAGTATGTAAACTGCGTCACGCCGATCGAGCGAACCGCTTCTCCGACAGAACGACCTTGCGACAACAGAACATCGACTTGGCGCAGCTTCGCCACGATCTCTTCGGGTTTGTGCTTCTTCTGGGGCATTCCAACGTCCTCCTACGGCTCAATAGCCTACTTCAGGGAGGACCACTTTTCAGGGGGCAGACCAGCCAAGTATGGCGGGATGGACCTGTCTGACGCCAAGCGGCTGAAGCAGCTCGAAGACGAGAACGCAAAGCTGAAGCGTCTGCTGGCGGATGCCATGCTCGACAATGTGGTTCTGAAGGATCTCCTGGGAAAACCTTGATGACACCGATGGCGCGGCGGGACGCGGTGCTGCGGGCGATGACGGATCATCCGATCTCTCAACGCCGGGCCTGCGTCCTGATCG
>NZ_JBHSEL010000006.1:0-523 GCF_042653845.1 Daeguia caeni
GCTGTCTTTGCGCCGACGGCTACGATCCACTCCCGTACAGCCTTGGCGATGAACTCCGGGCCGTTGTCGGAACGGACATGGCCCGGCACGCCGCGCAGGATGAACAGGTCCGACAGGGCGTCGATGACGTCGGTCGAGTTGAGCTTGCGATCGATGCGGATTGCAAGGCATTCCCTGGTGAACTCGTCGATGATGTTGAGCNAGGGTGCTCGGGCCGCAGCCGGACGCACGATCCGTCATTCAGCCAGAGGCGACCCCTCTTCGGTTGCTTGTGGGGAACCTTGAGCCCCTCCCGCCGCCAGATTCGTTCGACACGCTTGGCGTTCACCCTCCAGCCCTCGGACCGCAGCATCGCCGTGATCCTGCGGTAGCCGTAGCGCCCATACCGGGAAGCAAGCCGGATGATATCAGCCGTCAACGCATCCTCATCGGCTCGGCCATGCGGCTTCTTGCGCTGGGTCGAGCGGTGTTGGCCGAGAACCTTGCAGGCAAAGCGCTCCGACACGGAGAACTTCGCCATGAC
>NZ_JBHSEL010000007.1:0-2488 GCF_042653845.1 Daeguia caeni
GCCTCGAAGTTGACCACGCCGCCGCCGACCCGCTTGGTGGTGTAGAACAACACGTTCGGCTTGGCGGTGTAGGGATCGCGCAGCACACGGATGCCGATGCGGTCCACGATTAGGTAAGAGCGAGCGAAGTCACCGAATGCGATGGGGAACTCACTTGCCGCCACCGCCGGCATGTTGTCGTCGGTGTAGACCGGCTTGCCGAGGATGGTGGCCACCTGTGCAGGGCCGGAGGGTGGCGCCCAGACATAGGCGCCCTCGGCGTCCTTGAACTTGCGCACCGTGTTCATGGTCGCATCCGACATCAGCCACGACGCCCCGTTCCGGTAGCCGGACTTGAGCGCATAGTAGAGGTCGATCAGGCAATCGGCAGGATTGGCCGAGGCGGTCGCCGCAACAAAGCCGTCAGCCTTGCCTGAAGCGACGAAGCCGATCTTGCCCCAGGCATGGGAGGCATTGGCCACCGTGTCATAGGCAAGGATGCCGCGCGGCTTGTTGATGCCGTCGCCATGGGCAAAGGCAGCCCCCTCCTGTTCGGCGAACTCGATCGCCACTTCCTCGGCCAGCCATGCGGCAAGATCGATGCGCGCATCGTCGAGCGAGGTCTGCGTGGCGCCGGGCATAGCGTAGATCTCGCCGGTATTGATGGCGATCTCACGCAAGGTCGGCGTGGCCGTGCCAGGACGATCCTGTTCCTCGCCAACCCAGCCCGACGTCGCCCCGCCCATATTGACCAGCTTCTTGTAGGTACTGGTCGAGATCGAGATGGTGCGGGCGAGCGAGCGGATGGTGGAGACGGTGCCGAGCACCCGGTCGATCCCGGCCTCGGTCTCTTCCGGCACCAGATAGCCGCCGTCAGGATCGGACTGGGTGGTCAGCTTGGCCTTGACCTCGAGATCACGCAGGCCGGCATCGACGCCGCGGCGGAAGAAGCGGTCGAAGGCTTGCGCGTGTTCGCGCTTGTCCGGGTCTTCCACTCCGCCAACACCGCCGACCTTCACCGCTGCCAGCATGGCGTTGGTCTCGTCGAGCGCCTTTTGCAGGGTGGTGATTTCGGCATTGATGCGGTCGACCTTTTCGGTCTGGACCACATCGGCCATGCCGGCCCGGATGTCGGCGAGTTCCTTGTCGCGCTCGAGTTTGAAGTCCTCAAAGGTCTTCTGCAGTTCGGCCAGGATTTTGGTGGCGTTACCGGTTTCGGCGCGCACGCCGAGGATACCCCGGACTGGCCCGCGGCCACCGGGGTTCAGTTCGATACCCATCTCGGGTCTCCTATGATCTGATGGTGTCGATCAGCCGCTGCAGGGCGGCGGCATTCAGTTCGGGATTGTCGCCTGCATCGCGCGCGGCGGAAGGCTGGCCTGCATCACGCGTGGCCGAGCCGATCAACTTCGAGAGCATCTCGGAGCGCATGGTGCGGGTGAAGCCGGCCTTCGCGAGCGCGGCCTCGGTTTGCCGGCGTGCCATCAACCGCCGGTCTGTGCTTTTGGCATCGCCGGAAGGCGCTGCAACGCCATCGTCGACGGCATCGGCAAAGCCATATTCGACGGCCTGCGCTGCCGTCATGAAGGTCTCGGCATCCATCAGCCGTTCGATGCTGACGCGATCCATGCCGGTGCGGGCGTGGTAGATGTCGGCGATGGCCGCATCGAACTCATCGAACAGGCTGGCGGCCTCGCGCAGGTCATGGCGGTTGCCGATGACCAGACCCCAGGCATTGTGCACCATCATGAAGGAGCCGAGCCCCATGCGGATCACATCGCCGGCCATGGCGATGATGGACGCGGCCGACGCTGCCCAGCCCAGCACCTCGACGGTCACCTTTGCCGGGTGCGTACGCAGTAAATTGTAGATGGCGATGCCCTCGAACATGTCGCCGCCGGGCGAGTTGATGCGCACGATGACGTCGCGATTGCCGATCGAACGGAGCGCCGCCGAGATGCGCTCTGCCGTGACGCCGCCGCCTGTCCAGCCATCCTCGCCGATGACGTCGAAGATGGAGATGGTGGCGTCGGCGTCGGCACCGGGCGCAGCGGCAAAAGAGTGCTCTGCCCATTTCGCCAGCAAGTCGCTCGGCGCATCCCACTGGTAGTTCTGTGGGCGAGCCATTGTGGGCGCCTCGGGCAGCTGGCGTAGGCTCATCAGAGGTTCTCCAGAAGCTGGAACAGGTATCCGCCGAGCGTGACGCCACCGATGAAGATGCCGAAGTCGAAAGCAGGGCTGATGGCGGCCAGCCCGACAACCGCCATGACGATCAGCGTCGAGGCCAGTTTCAACGTGTTCAGAAGGGTCATCTGTTTATTCCTTGTCGTTACGGGGCGTCGGTTTCGTCATCGCGCCGGCCACCAGTCTTTCGATCGCCAAGGTTGTCACTGGCAGCGACCACGCGATCGCCATCGCTGCCGTTGCCAGACTCCTGGCGATCTCGTTGTTCCCCCGCCGGCGCTCCCGCCGTGTTCGGCGGCGGATAGAAGACGTCGCCGCCGTCGCG
>NZ_JBHSEL010000008.1:0-1551 GCF_042653845.1 Daeguia caeni
AGCGAACGCATCGACGGCATTGTCGCGATCTGCAACGCGCTTGGTCGGGCGCTGGCCCGTGACGTCAATGCCGGCCGCTCGGTCTATGAGACCCGCGGCATCCTGATGCTGTAAAGAGCTGACGAAAGAACCCAATGGCATTCTGGTCGAACTGGTTCGGCGGCGCAAAACCGCCGGCCGCATCTCCGCGCGCGTCGTTCCAGGATGCGGGTGGCGGGATCGTCATCACCACGGCGCAGCAGCTGGAAGAGGCGCTGCGCTCGGGAACGGTGACCGCCTCGGGGGCTGCGGTGACGCCCGACAGCGCCATGCGGGTGGCGGCCGTCTATGCCTGTGTGCGCATCATCTCGGGTGCTGTGGCGACATTGCCGCTGCACATCAAGCGCCGGGTGGATGAGCGCACCCGCGAAGACGCCTCCGACACGCCGATCTGGACGGTGCTGCGACGACGGCCGAACCGCTGGCAGACGCCGTCGCAGTTCCGCCGCATGCTGCAGGCGCATCTGCTTTTGCGCGGCAATGCCTACGCCATGATCGTGCGGTCACGCGGACTGGTGCAGGAACTGATCCCGCTCAATCCCGACCGGGTCGAGGTCAGGCAGACGGACGATCTGGCGCTGGAATACATCTACACCCGCCAGGACGGGCGGCGCATCCAGCTTGCTCAGCCGGAAGTGTTCCATCTGGTCGGGCTGACGCTGGATGGCGTGCATGGCGTGTCGGCGATTGCCTACGCCCGCGAGACCATCGGGCTGTCGCTGGCCATGGAAGACCATGGTGCAAGCACCTTCCGTAATGGCGCCCGTGTCAGCGGCGTATTGAAACATCCCAACAAGCTCGGGCCCGAGGCGGTCGCCAATCTCAAGGCCGGGCTCGAAGAGTTCCGCTCCGGCGGCGAGCAGGAGGGAAAGAACCTGATCCTCGAAGAGGGCATGGACTATGCCCGCATCGCCATGACGGCCGAGGATGCGCAGTGGATCGAGAGCCGCAAGTTCAGCCGCACCGACATTGCCATGTTCTTCGGTGTCCCGCCGCACATGATTGGCGACACGGAAAAGTCGACCAGCTGGGGCACGGGTATCGAGCAGCAATCGATCGGCTTCGTCGCCTGGACGCTCGAGGACCATCTGACCATGTGGGAAGAGGCGATCAACCGCGACCTGATCGGCGCGGAAGACGATCTCTACGCGCGCTTCAACCGGGCGGCTCTGGTCAAGGGCGACATCAAGGCGCGCTGGGAGGCTTACGTCAAAGGCCTGCAATGGGGCGTCTACAGCCCGAACGAAATCCGGGCGCTCGAAGACCAGAACCCGCGCGATGGGGGCGATGTCTTTTATCCGCCGCCCAACACGGCGGGAACGCCGATCACCGACGACAGCGATCACGACAGGTCGTCGCTCGAAGAGGACACTGACACATGAGCCTTCGCAAACTGCCCGAGGCGCAGGTCTTTGCGCGTCCGCGCAATTACCAGTGGGACGCACCCTCCGACGTGCTGACGAAATGGGCCGAGCATCCGCTTGCCGCTGCGCCCGATGCCGACGCCGACGC
>NZ_JBHSEL010000009.1:0-3736 GCF_042653845.1 Daeguia caeni
CTCCGGCACGTCGGCCGCCGCGCCATAGCCGGCGGTGAAGATGATCGAGACGGCATCCGCGCGACGGAAGGTAGCCGGCCAGGCATTTCCGGGCTGAGGCTCGACGTGGGCACCGCAGGCATCGGTATGCAGGGCATAGAGGCCCGGATCGAGCACCTGCTGCACATTGCCGGCATCGAAGTAGCTGACGCTGTCGATCGCGGTGACCGGCGCCAGCGGCAATGGCAGGTGATCGGCAAAGCGGCCGAACTCCTGTCGCCAGGTTTGGGTAATCAGCGCCCGCCCGAGAATGCCGGACCAGCCGTCGAGATATGCCGTCGCCGCCTTGATCTGAGCGGTGATCAGATCGTCCTGGTCATCGTGATCGACGCGCAGATGGGCCTTGGCTTCGCTGAGCGACACCGGCATGGTCGCGGGCGCAACCGTGCGGACGGGAGCGAGCATGGCTGTATTCCTACAGGTTGATGAACGGGGGGTGGCCAGAATCTCGGCGCTGCCGACTGTCTGGCCGCTCTGACCGATCAGGCGACCGGCGCGTCGTGAGGATGGCCAAGCGCAAAGACGGCGCCGGCAGCGATCGACGTGCCGGAGGTCTTGGTGATGACGGCGCGGATGTAGCGCTTCGTGCCCTTGTAGCCCTGCTTGCAGACCGTGTCGGCTTCGAGCGCTGCCGGTAGAGTGCCCTGGAGGTCGGCTGCGGCAACGTCGCTGAAGTCGCCGTCGTCCGTGGTGTCGGCATGCTGCAGCTTCACGTCGAACACGCCGTCGCCGGCAATCGCGCCGGTGGTGATGATCAGCGTTGCCGCGTTGTAGCCTTGCAGATCGGCATGGCTGCCCTTGGTGGTGGCCGTGACCACGGCCGGAACCAGAGACGCAACCAGGCTGAGGCCGGAGATACCGTCCTTCATGACAGGAGTCCTTTCAATGAATGGGAATTGTGAAGAGACGGGCAGCCGGAGCCGCCCGTCATGTGGATCAGGTGCTGACCTTCAGCAGCTTGAGCGCCTCGAAGTTGACCACGCCGCCGCCGACCCGCTTGGTGGTGTAGAACAACACGTTCGGCTTGGCGGTGTAGGGATCGCGCAGGACGCGGATGCCGATGCGGTCGACGATCAGATAGGCGCGGCCGAAGTCGCCGAAGGCGACGGGAAAGGCATTGGCCGCCACCGCCGGCATATTGTCGTCGGTATGGACCGGCTTGCCGAGGATGGTGGCCACCTGTGCAGGGCCGGAGGGTGGCGCCCAGACATAGGCGCCTTCGGCGTCCTTGAACTTGCGCACCGTGTTCATGGTCGCATCCGACATCAGCCAGGAGGCTCCGTTCCGGTAGCCGGATTTCAGGGCATAGTAGAGGTCGATCAGGCAATCGGCAGGATTGGCCGAGGCGGTCGCCGCAACAAAGCCGTCAGCCTTGCCTGAAGCGACGAAGCCGATCTTGCCCCAGGCATGGGAGGCATTGGCCACCGTGTCATAGGCAAGGATGCCGCGCGGCTTGTTGATGCCGTCGCCATGGGCAAAGGCAGCACCCTCCTGTTCGGCGAATTCGATCGCCACTTCCTCGGCCAGCCATGCGGCAAGATCGATGCGCGCATCGTCGAGCGAGGTCTGCGTGGCGCCGGGCATAGCGTAGATCTCGCCGGTATTGATGGCGATCTCACGCAAGGTCGGCGTGGCCGTGCCAGGACGATCCTGTTCCTCGCCAACCCAGCCCGACGTCGCCCCGCCCATATTGACCAGCTTCTTGTAGGTACTGGTCGAGATCGAGATGGTGCGGGCGAGCGAGCGGATGGTGGAGACGGTGCCGAGCACCCGGTCGATCCCGGCCTCGGTCTCTTCCGGCACCAGATAACCGCCGTCGGGATCGGACTGGGTGGTCAGCTTGGCCTTGACCTCGAGATCACGCAGGCCGGCATCGACACCGCGCCGGAAGAAGCGGTCGAAGGCTTGCGCATGCTCGGCCTTGTCCGGATCGGTCGTCCCGCCAACACCGCCGACCTTGACCGCTGCCAGCATGGCGTTGGTCTCGTCGAGCGCCTTTTGCAGGGCGGTGATCTCGGCATTGATGCGATCGACCTTTTCGGTCTGCACCACGTCGGCCATGCCGGCCTTGATGTCGGCCAGCTCCTTGTCGCGCTCGGCCTTGAAGTCCTCGAAGGTCTTCTGCAACTCAGCGAGGATCTTTGTGGTGCTGCCGGAATCAGCGCGCACGGCATGGATCCCGCGCGCACGCGGGGTGAGTTCGATACCCATGATGGGTTCTCCTATGATCTGATGGTGTCGATCAGCCGCTGGATGGCGGCTGCATGGGAGCCAGCGTCGTGCATGGCGGTTTCGGCAGCGTCGTGCATGCCGGCAATCTGGCAAAACATCTTGCGCCGCTCCGTGCGCGAGATGCCCTGTTGCGCTAACGCCGCATCGATGCGGCGCTTGGCGCGGATTTCGGGGCGGACCTGCGCGGACGCATTGGTCTCTGCATGGATTTGGGCATCGTCGACGACATCGGCAAAGCCGTATTCGACTGCCTGTTCCGAGCTCATGAACGTCTCCGCATCCATCAGCTGTTCAATGTCGGCGCGCTCCATGCCGGTGCGCGCCTGGTAGATGTCGGCAATAGCCGCATCGAACTGGTCAAACAGGTTTGCAGCCTCACGCATGTCATGACGATTGCCGATGACGACACCCCAGGCATTGTGCACCATCATGAAGGAGCCGAACCCCATGCGAATGTCGTCACCGGCCATGGCGATGATCGAGGCAGCCGACGCCGCCCAGCCCAGCACCTCGACCGTAACCTTGGCCGGATGGGCACGCAGCAGATTGTAGATCGCGATCCCCTCGAACATGTCGCCGCCGGGCGAGTTGATGCGCACGATGACGTCGCGATTGCCGATCGAACGGAGCGCCGCCGAGATGCGCTTTGCCGTGACGCCGCCGCCTGTCCAGCCATCGTCGCCGATGACGTCGAAGATGGAGATGGTGGCGTCGGCGTCGGCATCGGGCGCAGCGACAAAAGGGTGCTCGGCCCACCGTTCCAGCACGTCGCTCGGCGCATCCCACTGGTAGTTCTGCGGCCGAGGGAACGTCCGTGCCTCGGGCAGTTTGCGAAGGCTCATGTGTCAGTGTCCTCTTCGAGCGACGACCTGTCGTGGTCGCTGTCGTCGGTGATCGGCGCTCCCGCCGTGTTGGGCGGCGGATAGAAGATGTCGCCACCATCGCGCGGGTTCTGGTCTTCGAGCGTGCGGATTTCATTCGGGCTGTAGACGCCCCATTGCAGGCCTTTGACGTAAGCCTCCCAGCGCGCCTTGATGTCACCCTTGACCAGCGCCGCCCGGTTGAAGCGCGCGTAGAGATCGTCTTCCGCGCCGATCAGGTCGCGGTTGATCGCCTCTTCCCACATGGTCAGATGGTCCTCGAGCGTCCAGGCGACGAAGCCGATCGATTGCTGCTCGATACCCGTGCCCCAGCTGGTCGACTTTTCCGTATCGCCGATCATGTGCGGCGGCACGCCGAAGAACATGGCAATGTCGGTGCGGCTGAACTTTCTGGCCTCCAGCCATTGCGCATCCTCGGCCGTCATGGCGATGCGGGCATAATCCATACCCTCTTCGAGGATCAGGTTTTTTCCCTCCTGCTCGCCACCGGAGCGGAACTCCTCGAGCCCGGCCCTGAGATTGGCGACGGCCTCCGGCCCGAGCTTGTTGGGATGTTTCAATACGCCGCTCACACGGGCGCCATT
>NZ_JBHSEL010000010.1:0-2789 GCF_042653845.1 Daeguia caeni
ATCGATCTCCTCAAGCGCTCCAGCTTCCAGTGGTGTGACCTGTTCGGTGACGATGCAGCACTTATGGCCAACGGGTTTTCCGCCTGGGCCGGCGCCTTCTTCCTCAACGGACGCTGGTACGCGGTCGGCGCGGCGAAAGGGATCGAGCCGCGCCTGCTCTCGATCGGTGAGCGCATGGTGTCCCTGGCCGCCGCCGACGACTGGCTGAACGAGCACGAATCCGATGAGAGCGCCCACAAGACACGGCGCTGGCTGTCGCAACCGCCCACCGACCGGCAGCTGGCGTACCTTCCGGCCGATTACCGGCACGATTTCGGGCTGACCCGCTACCAGGCATCCGCGCTGCTGTCCTTCCAGTTCAACCGCAACGCCATCCGCAGCCTGGTCTTCGGCGCGGACGGACAGGATCTGGCGAGAGCAGCATGATGGTGGACCCGACCGAAGCCGAACAAGCGGCGATCCGCAGCGCGATGAAGCCGGTTGCCGAGATCATGGAGGAGATCGGCTGGCAAACCCGGCTTGCCGATCTCTCCGAACAGCAGGTGCTCACCCTGATCGAGGTTGCCGTGACGGGTTACCAGGACGCACTTCGTGAATACGTCGCCGCCAATCGCACCACTGATCCCGAGGTGCCGTTCTGATGCTGGACTTCAATCGCAAACCGAAGCCGGGCGAGCGGATCACCAACCTGATCGATAGCGCCCTCGAGGCGGAGCACGCAGCCACGCCGCCGCGCGATTACCTTGGCGGCTCTCGTCTCGGTGTTGCCTGCGAGCGCGCCCTGCAGTTCGAGTTTACGGCGACGCCCAAGGACGACGGCGCCGGCTTTACCGGCCAGACGCTGCGCATCTTCGCCATCGGTCACCAGCTCGAGGATCTGGCTATCCAGTGGCTGCGCGCCGCCGGCTTCGATCTCTATACGCGCAAGGGCAACCGACCCGACGGCGAACAGTTCGGCTTTTCTGTCGCAGGCGGACGCATTCGCGGTCATGTCGACGGCATCATTGCTGCCGGACCACAAGGTTTTGGCTTCGCCGTTCCCGCGCTGTGGGAATGCAAGACCATGAACGCAAAGAACTGGCGCGCCTGCGTCAAGGAGGGCGTGGCGAAGTCGAAGCCGGTCTACGCCACCCAGATCGCGCTCTACCAGGCCTATATGGAGGCGCAGGTTCCGGGGATTTCCGCGGCGCCTGCGCTGTTCACCGCCATCAACAAGGACACCGCCGAGCTGCACCACGAGCTTGTGCCGTTCGATGCCGATCTCGCGCAGCGCATGTCCGATCGCGCCGTGCGGATCCTGCAGGCAACCGATGCTGGCGAACTGCTGCCGCGCATCGCCACCAGTTCTGACTTCTTCGAATGCCGCTTCTGCCCATGGGCCAAGCACTGCTGGGAGCAACCCGTATGAGCGACGAGCATGACGACGACATGACCGGCTCCCCGAAGCCGCCCGTCAGCGGCGAGATTGTCCATTTCAATCCATGGCGCGACTTCAACGACGCGCCCTGCCAGATTGACGTGTTCGGCGACGAGCCAGACCCCGAGCAGATCGCGCAGTTCATGGAGGTGGTGTTCGGCTACTGCGAAGGCCTGATCCCGGTGCGCAGCTTCATCGACAAGGGTCAGGGATTCGATGGCCGCCCGCACAACATCTGGATCGACGCCGACAACACCGTGGCCGAGAAGATGGCGACCTTCGCCAGCTGGGCCGGCCGCGAAGGCGCCGCCGTCTATGTGATCCCCGGTACCGTTGCCGCCAAGGGCCAGGCCAAGGCCGCCGACATCCTGCAGATGCAGACCGTGGTCGTCGATATCGACACCGGTGACATCGTCGCCAAGCGCGCCCATCTCGAGCGCCATCTCGGGTCCCCCACCATGGTGGTGGAAAGCGGCGGCGTGACACCGGATGGACAGCGCAAGGCCCATGTCTGGTGGAAGCTGACCGAGCCGGCCGAAGGCCACGATATCACCCGCATCTGCCGTTTGCGTGGTGACATTGCCGCCAAGGTCGGCGGCGACACACATTTCCGATCGCCGCATCAGCCGATCCGGGTGGCCGGCTCGGTCTATTACAAGAACAGCCTCAAGACGCAGGTGCGCATCGTCGAGCTCAATGCCGATCTCGAGCGCGATCTCGAGGAATTCATCGAGGCCGTCGCCGACATGCCGCCGGCGCCCGGCATCTCGCTCCAGCCTGACTTTTCCGTAACTGACAAGCCGGCCGTCGCCGATGTGCTGGTGACCCCGGTGCGCGAGGGCGCGCAGGATGACTGGTCGCGCTTCGAGGGCGCCTCGGCCGCCATCGGCCACTACATCCGCATGGTGCACGACGGCCGGCTGTCGAAGGGCGAAGGCTGGCAGGCAATCTGTGAATACAACGCCGCCATGTTGCGGCCTGCCTGGCCGGTGGAGCGGCTGAAGCGCGAGTCGGAGCGGCTCTGGTCCATCCATGTCGAAAAGCACGGTCCCCCGCTGGTCCGCCTCGACAGCGCGGCACCCGCGCCGAACGAGCTTCCCACCTTCACGCTCGGCGCGCTGCTTGACGACACCACCCCAATGCCGGCCGACATCATCGCGCCGCGCGTGCTGACGCCGGGTGGCCTTCTGGTGCTCGGCGGCGCACCAAAGGTCGGCAAGAGCGATCTGTTGATCACCTGGCTCGTGCACATGGCCGCGGGCGTGCCCTTTCTTGGCTTCACGCCGCCGCGGGCCTTGCGGATCTTCTACCTGCAGGCCGAGATCCAGTATCATTACCTGCGCGAGCGGATGCAGCAGATCGGCCTGCATGC
>NZ_JBHSEL010000011.1:0-3468 GCF_042653845.1 Daeguia caeni
CAATCCTCTCTAATCCACAAATTCCACATACCGGACAAAACCATGAGCACCACGATTGCCGATAGACTGAGAGCCCGAGCCGAGCAGCTGGGGCTGAACGCGCGCGAGGTGGCCGAACAGGCGCGCGTCAACCGGTCCTTCGTCTATGACATCATGCGCGGGCGTTCGGAGCGGCCGAACCTCGAGAAGCTCGACAAGGTCGCCGCGATCATCAAGGTCGATCGCAATTGGCTGCTGCATGGCAAGGGCATGATCGAGGGGGATGAGCCGGTCATGGAAGACGAGGCGGATGCCTTCGTGGCAATCCCGTCGGTCCAGGTCACGGCCTCGATGGGCGGCGGCAAGCTCGTCGCGGACGAAGTGGAGAACGGCGAACCCTACCATTTCCGGAGCTCGTGGATCACACATCGCCTGCGCGCCAATCCGGCAAACCTGCGCATCATGCATGTCGAGGGCGACAGCATGATGCCGACCTTGCACGACGGGGACGTCGTGCTGGTCGACCTTGCCCGCTGCATGCCGACCCCGCCGGGCATCTTCGTGCTGTTCGACGGCATGGGGCTCGTCGCCAAACGCCTCGAGCACATCCCGAATTCGGAGCCGCCGCGGGTGCGCATCATCTCCGACAACACCTTCTACAGCCCCTATGAGCGCACCGCCGAAGAAATCAGGATCATCGGGCGAATCCGCTGGTTTGGTCGGGAGATCTGAGTCGGCCATGGTCTTGCCCATTGGTCGACGCTTTTCCACCGGTGCGCACTTCGTTCCAATGCGCATGATTTCGCGACAACCAGACAAGCGATTGAAATCGCTTGTATTTATAGGTTTTGCATCTACCGTTCTCTGATCAGGATTGATTGCGAACGGTCTCATGCACAACATTTCCTCCGCCCCGAACCCCTTGTCGCCCGACCGCATGACGGCCGATGAGCGGCTTGGCGAACTCGGCCAGATTCTCGCCATCGGGCTGAAGCGGGTTCTGTCCGAACAGTCCAGTCATTTATNAACAAAGAGAAAGACTGACGCCGCGCCATGGCGGGTGGGCGAATGCGACGCGGCGGACGCGAGCGTGGTCGCGCAGCTTGCAGCGCTCAAACGAATGACGGTGGTCGAGCTGAAGGCGAAGTGGGAAAGCCTCTTCGGCACGCCCGCTCCGAACAATAGCCGCAGTTACCTTGAGCTGAGGCTCAGCTACCGGATCCAGGAACTGACCCTCGGCGGCCTGTCCCGCGAGACGCGGCGGACGCTTGACTTGCTGGCCGACGAAATCGAGGGCCGGGTCGCGCGCAAGACGATCATCGCCGATCGCCGCAACCCGGTGGTCGGCACCCGCCTCGTGCGTGAATGGGACGGGGTGGAGCACACCGTCACGGTGATGAAGGACGGCTTCGACTGGCAGGGGCGCAAGTTCAAGTCGCTGTCGGCGGTGGCGCGGGCGATCACCGGCACGCAATGGAACGGCTACCGCTTCTTCGGCCTTCGCGAGGCGCGGAGGGACGACCGATGAGCCGTCAGGAAGCCGTCGCTATCATGCCGCGCCGCCAGCGCTGCGCCATCTATACCCGCAAGTCGAGCGAGGAAGGGCTCGACATGGAGTTCAACTCGCTCGATGCGCAGCGCGAGTCGTGCGAGGCCTACATCGCCAGCCAACGCTCGGAAGGCTATGCCGCCATTCGCGAGCGCTATGACGATGGCGGGCACTCCGGCGGCACGCTGGAGCGACCGGCATTGCAGCGGCTGCTGGCCGATGTCGAAGCCGGGCTCATCGACGTCATCGTTGTCTACAAGATCGACCGCTTGTCCCGCTCGCTGATGGACTTTGCCCGGCTGGTCGAGATCTTCGAGCGCAACCAGGTGACGTTCGTCTCCGTCACCCAGTCCTTCAACACCACGACGTCGATGGGACGTCTGACGCTCAACATCCTGTTATCCTTCGCGCAGTTCGAGCGGGAGGTGATCGGCGAGCGTATCCGCGACAAATTCGCTGCCTCGCGCAAGAAGGGCATGTGGATGGGTGGCTATGTCCCGCTTGGCTATGATGTCCGGGACAGGAAGCTGGTGATCAATGAAGAAGAGGCCAAAACGGTCAGGATGATCTTTGAGCGCTTTGTGGCCACCGGTTCGGCCACCAGGCTGGCGAAGGCGCTGGCGGCCGAGGGTGTCGTCAACAAGCGTGGCAAGCTGATCGACAAGGGCTTTCTCTATAAGCTGATCAACAATCGCGTCTATATCGGCGAGGCCGTCCACAAAGGGACGAGCTACCCGGGTGAGCATGAGGCGATCATTGATCGTGAGCTATGGGAGGCGGTCCAATCTGTGCTGAAAACCAGCCCTCGGCTACGCGCCGCCGCGTCAAGAAACCAGACGCCCGCGATGCTGAAGGGGCTGATTTTTACTGACAGCGGCGCTGCCATGACGCCGACTGCCACCAAGAAGGGCAGCAAGCTCTATCGTTACTACACCTCGATGGACCTGATCCGAAACCGCCCCACCGATGCCGCCGGACCGCAGCGGCTTCCTGCCGCCATGGTTGAGGATGCAGTTGTCGGCGAAATCCGTCGCATGATCGCCACGCCTGAAATCAGGGCGCGGGCACTTGCCGCCCTGAAATCTGATACACCGGACATCGACGACAAGACGGTTATTGCCGCGCTTGGCGATTTCGATACGCTCTGGGCCTCGCTGTTCCCGGCTGAGCAGGCGCGCATCGTCCAGTTGCTGGTGGCGCGTGTCACAGTCGGCGTGGCAGGGATTGCCATTGATCTGCGCCATGACGGCCTCAAATCACTGGCGAGACAGATGTTGGCGCCGCAGATCGGGAAGGATGCGGCATGACCGAAAACACCATCCGCGTGGTCATCCCCCTCACTGTTCGCAGGAAGAACGGCCGCCCGAAGATCCTGCCGCCGGCTGACCACGGACCCGCCGAAGCGCGGGCGCAGGATGCGCATGTGTTGCGCGCTATAGCTCGCGCCTGGAACTGGCGGCGGCAGCTGGAATCCGGTGCCGCTTCCACCATTCAGGATATCGCCGCGGCCGAAAAGGTCTCCGACCGGTTCGTGAGCCGCATGATGCGGCTCGCCTATCTGTCGCCGGAGGTGCTCGAACACCTCGTCATCAGGCGCGTACCGCCGGCGCTTTCGCTGAACGACCTTGTGGCCGTCGCCGACCGGCCGTGGGCGGAGCAGATGGAGGCGGTGTTTGATACGGCATTGGATCCCGCACCGTGAAGCGGGGCTCACTCACTCCTGATATTCTAAAAGCGTTCGTGGTCAGCAAAGATGGCTGGCGCATTACGAGAGCTCGAATTGCAGTTTTCGCATTCATTCCGAGCCATGGCTTCAGGCCAGGCAGCATGTTTAGTATATGACTAGGCCGTGTGGACGGATTTGGCCAAGATGAAGCCTGCGACGAGCGCGACGAAGGAAGCAAAGTTTCGCTTTGTCTTCTCGCAGCGTAGGGCGATGC
>NZ_JBHSEL010000012.1:0-1459 GCF_042653845.1 Daeguia caeni
TCTCGCGCAGCGCATGTCCGATCGCGGCGTGCGCATCCTGCAGGCGACGGACGCCGGCGAGCTGCTGCCGCGCATCTCCACCACCCGAGATTTTTTCGAATGCCGCTTTTGTCCATGGGCCAAGCACTGCTGGGAGCAACCCGTATGAGCGACGAGCATGACGACGACATGACCGGCTCCCCGAAGCCGCCCGTCAGCGGCGAGATTGTCCATTTCAATCCATGGCGCGACTTCANATGGTGTTCGGCTACTGCGAAGGCCTGATCCCGGTGCGCAGCTTCATCGACAAGGGCCAGGGGATCGACGGGCGACCGCACAATATCTGGATCGCGGCCGACGGGACGGCGCCCGGGAAGATGGCGACCTTCGCGGGCTGGGCCGCGCGCGAAGGCGCGGCGGTCTACGTCATTCCCGGCACGGTCGCGGAAAGCGGCCAGGCCAAGGCCGCCGACGTTTACCAGATGCAGGCCGTGGTCGTGGATATCGACAGCGGCGACATCGCCGCCAAGCGCGCCCATCTCGAGCGTCATCTCGGGTCCCCCACCATGGTGGTGGAAAGCGGTGGCGTGACACCGGATGGACAGCGCAAGGCCCATGTCTGGTGGAAGCTGACCGAGCCGGCCGAAGGCCACGATATCACTCGCATCTGCCGTTTGCGCGGCGACATTGCCGCCAAGGTCGGCGGCGACATGCATTTCCGCTCAGCGCATCAGCCGATCCGGGTGGCGGGCTCGGTCTATTACAAGAACGGCCTCAAGACGCTGGTGCGGATCGTCGAACTGAACGCAAGCCTCGAGCGCGATCTCGACGAGTTCGCCGAGGCCGTGGCCGACATGCCGCCCGCGGCGGGCGTGAGCCTGACGCCGGATTTCGCCACGCCCGACAAGCCGGCAGTGGACGATGTGCTCGTCACCCCGGTGCGCGAGGGCGGCGCCGATGACTGGTCGCGCTTCGAGGGGGCCTCCGCTGCCATCGGCTACTTCATCCGGCTGGTCCACGAGGGCCGCCTATCGAAGACCGAAGGCTGGGAGGCAATCTGCGGCTACAATGCGGCCATGCTGCGGCCCCAGTGGTCGGTGGAACGGCTCAAGCGCGAGTCCGAACGCCTCTGGGCCCGCCATGTCGAACGTCACGGGCCGCCGCTCGTCAGGCTGAACAGCGCCGCCCCGGTGCCCGACGAGATGCCGACCTTCACGCTGGGGCAGCTGCTCGACGACACGAGCCCGATGCCCGCCGACCTGATCGGCCCGCGCGTGCTGACGCCGGGCGGCCTCCTGGTGCTCGGCGGCGCGCCCAAGGTGGGCAAGAGCGATCTGCTGATCGCCTGGCTCGTGCACATGGCCGCCGGTGTGCCTTTCCTCGGTTTCACCCCGCCACGGGCCTTGCGGATCTTCTACCTGCAGGCCGAGATCCAGTATCATTACCTGCGCGAGCGGATGCAGCAGATCGGCCTGCATGC
>NZ_JBHSEL010000013.1:0-6377 GCF_042653845.1 Daeguia caeni
CCGCTTAAATCAAACCCCAAACCGAGCCGGAAACTCCAATCTTCAAAAACACAAATAGTCTCAAATCATTCGACGACGGACAGGTCGCGGACCCGGCATCAGGCACTCGATCGGCGGCGATCTCATCAAAACGGCGGCCGTCGCCATCGAGCGTGGCCGCCTTGCCGGTGAATGCCTGCCAGCGCTTGACGACCACATCGCAGAAGGCCTCCGACAGTTCGAGGCCATACACGCGGCGGCCGGTCTTCTCGCCGGCGATCAGCTGTGAGCCCGAACCNGTCGAAGCCCTCGCGGTTGATCCTCGGCTTCTTGCCGCGAACCCAGCCGAACAGGCAGGGCTCGTGCGCCCACAGCATCACCGAGCGGGTCAGCACCGGGCGGGATTTGGCCCAGATGATCTGCTGGTGATGCAGCACATCGAACTGATCCCAGACCGTTTCCAGCATGCGCTGGCGGCGCGAGGCGTGCCAGCAGTACCATGCCACATCCTCGGCAATGGCATGCTCGATCGCCACCTTGCAGAAGGCCTCGTAGAATTGTGGGCCCTGGCTGGAATCATCCCAGTGCGGCTGCTCGATGTAATCCTCGCCCCAATCCTTGTTAGCTATTCTTTTCGCCCGCGCCGAGGCATTCTTCTTCGTCGGATGGTTGGTTCCGTCATAGTCGACCAGGTAGGGCGGATCGGTGGCAAACAGCGCCGCCCGTTCGCCGTTCATCAGGCGACCAACATCTTCCGGCGAGGTGCTATCACCGCACAGCAGCCGGTGATCACCCAGCAGCCACAGATCGCCGCGCCGTGTGACAGGCGTTGCCGGAACTTCCGGAATGGCGTCGTCCTCGGTCAGCCCATCCTGTTCGTCATGGCTGCCGTAAAGCAGGTTCTGCAACTCGTCGTCGCCGAAGCCGGTGAGGCCAACGTCAAAGCCGGCCTCCTGCAGGTCGGAGAGCTCGAGCGCCAGCAGCTCCTCGTCCCAGCCGGCATTCATGGCAATGCGGTTGTCGGCCAGCACCAGCGCCCGGCGCTGCGTCTCCGACAGTCCCGCCAGCACGATCGTCGGCACCGTCTCCATACCGAGCTTGCGCGCCGCCAGCACGCGGCCATGACCGGCAATCAGCGTGCCATCCTCGGCAATCAGCACCGGGTTCGTGAAGCCGAAGGCGCGGATCGACCCGGCGATCTCGGCCACCTGCGCATCCGAATGCGTGCGGGCATTGCGCGCATAGGGCACCAGGCTGTCGAGCGGCCGGTATTCGACCGAAAGTTGGCGTGCGTGGTCGTCGGCGCCGATGTGCGCGGTTTCAGCGATTGCCATTTTCCGTATCCAATAAAATCAATAGCTTGGTCATGCGCCCCCCCCATGCTCCATTTTGGCCACGGATGCGTGTTTGGTGGCGCGCGGTCCTGGGGTCGAACTCTCCAGAGATTTGACCTCCCCGGGGGGCCTATCAGCAGCGCCGGGCATTGCCGAAGCCGCCATCCTTCGCAGCCGTCTTCCTGCCGTGGCACGATGCGCACAGCGCCTGCCAGCGGCTGCGATCCCAGAACACCGTTTCGTCACCGCCATGCGGATCGACGTGGTCGACGACGCTGGCCGGTCGGATCAGATCATGGCGCTCGCATTCCACGCACAGCGGATGATCGTGCAGGAAGGCCGCGCGTTCCGTTCGCCATCGCTTCGAGCGATAGAGCACACGGGCCACCGGATCGCGATGGCGCGCATAGTCCTGGTCACGCTCACGCTTTTCGCGCCGGCCAACGGGACGGTGGATCGGTGGACGAACGGCCATGGTGCTGATCTCAATGATTAGAAACGATGGTGCCGGAAACGAAAACGCCTGCGATGGATCATCTCCATCGCAGGCGCTACTCTCCCGAGCATAGTCGAAACTATAGCTGATTTGCCCTCGTTTGTTGCATAGAAAAGTGTTGCAACACATTGGAGTCACCGCGCATTGAGCCGCGCTGCAATTTTGGTGAGAGCGAGCTGCCAGCGCCGCCACGCTGTGGTTCGATCGCAGCCATGCTCATGGCTGATTAGTTTCCAGGGCACACGGGCAGCGCGTCTCCAGACCAGCTTGCGCTCGCCCTCGTCGATCCACGGCATCCAATCAAAAGTCTGCTCGAGCCGGGTGATCGCCGCGGACGAGGGCCACACCCGCATCGGCTCGGGTTCCATGAACGCGATCTCGCGGTTGGTCCGTACGATGTCGGGCCAGATGTTGAAGTAGCCCTGTGCCTTCACCGGTGGCAGCTTACGCAAGGTGCGGAACGCCTCCTCGAAATGATCGGCAACGTCGTCGGCGGTCCAGATGCGGTCAGCCATGGCGTGCCTCCCGGCCCAAAGGGCGCGGACCATAGAGCTTCTCGCCCAGCTGACGCACCAGTTCGCGCTCGGGCCAAGTGAGACGGTCGTCATCGGCGGAGACCGCGAGGATGCCTTGTTCCTGCCAGCCTTCACGCTTGACCTGCTCGGGATCTCGGCGCTGACCGCCGTAGCCCTTCGGGGTGAACCGCATGCCTATCATGCCAGCCCCCCGCTCGTCTCGATCGCCCACAGCAGGATGGCAATGGCATCGGCCTCATTGTCATCGGCTGGGCTGAAACCGCGCCCACGGACGGCGGCAAGCACCGCCTCCTTGCCGGCATTGCCCTTGGCCGTCACGTGACGTTTGATGGTGCCGACCGGAACGCCCTGATAGGGCACGCCATGCTGCTCGGCCCATGCGGTGAGCATCGCCATAAGCCCGCCATAGACATGGGCGGCGTCAGTACCCAGATGACGACGGACCTCTTCGAACCAGATGGTGGCCATCGGCCCGGACAGCCGGTCGATCTCGGCCAGCCAGTTGGCAAAGCGCAGGTAGCGCATGCCGCCGCCATCGAAGCGGCCCGGGCGCAGCGAGACGGTGCCGCTGGTGATCAGGCCATCGCCATCGCGCAATGCCCAGCCGGTGGTGGTGCCGAGGTCGAGGGCGAGGATCGGGCGATGGTGGGCCATCGCGACGGGGAGTGCGGGGATTGCGCTGCTGTTCTCAATGCGCTGAGTTGGATCAGCCATTTGCGGTCTCCTTGTGGTTAGCTGTCTTGATCAAAGACGACGGGGGTCATGTGCTTGGCGGTACGGGCCACCGTCGTCTGGTCGGGATCTTTGCGCTCACGGCTTGCGAGATGCCTTGCGGCGTAGAAAGCGATTGCGGCGTGCAACACCGGCGGCCGAGACGGCTCGCCCTGGACTATGATGGATTGAACAACGACGGTTGAGGTTGCCGACGGAGGTCTTGATGCCGGTGATGACCTCGAACGCGCGATCGCAATCTGCACAGTGGGACTGCCAGACGAGCAGCCAGGTCTGTTTTCCATCGCGTCGGACGTAGGGTCGGATTTCGAGCAGTTCGTATCGCTGTCCTTCGCGCAGCAGCACCGTGCCTACTTGTGGAGGATTGGAAAAGTTGAGCGCATGCACGACATGTCGCTGATTCATGGTTCACCTCTTACTGCTAACGGACGGAAGACACGCCGGACCTTCCCGAACCGGGCAGAGGGAGGAGGAGACGCCAGCGGCTACGCTGGGCGTCCTCCTCCCCACCCTGTAAGGGTGGGTTTCACCCCCACAACTTGAAAAGGCAGGCAAGTCTTTGTGATTGCTTGATAAAATCAAGTTGTGGAGGCCAGAAACGTTCAAGCCGTTCCCAACTTGAAGCTGCGTGTCACAGCGTGATGGTGCGCGGAAGATCAAAGGTAGTTGGGAAAGGCCTTCCCAACTTGCTGGCGCGCGAGCCTGCGAAATCGGCAGTAATGCAGCGCAGGTAGTTGGGAGAAAACTTCCCAACTTCCCCAACTTGAAGCTGCGCAATGCTGCGCAATACGGGACGCGGTGCCAGATGATCATTCGACACCCTCCGGATAGACCCATACGGTCGGGTTCTCGACCGGGAGCGCCGCGCCGCTTTGCGGACATTTGTAGATGGTCGGCAGCACAGGATTCAGAACGGGCACGATCTCACCCGTCTCGGCATCGGCGTCGACTTCGCCGGTCGGAAACCTCATGCCCTCGACGCAGAGATAGCCAAATTTCGACCTTGAGGTGGGCAACCCGAACGGCGTGCCATCACGGACGAATTTGATGAATCCCTTGGTCGCAAGCACGCTGATCCGCTCCCGGATCGTGTCCTTGCCGCCAAGCCCGGCCTTGTTCTCGAAGGCTTCAGCGAATTGCAAAGCGGTATAAAGATGTCCGGAACGGGCCTCATCGAAGAGGAGTTGCAGGATCACATCGCCTTTGCGCACACGTTCAGCATCGTGCTTGGCGCCTACTTCTGCACGTACCAGCCGCTCGTTCATCGGGTTGAGTTCGACCCATTGGCCGTTGACCTTGTCGACCACCTTGGCGGGCAGCGCGGGGCCATTGCGCAGTTCGATCTCCAACCGGCGCTGGGACGAGTCCTCGTCCGGCCGATGCAGGATGAGACCGGTGGTGTAAAAGCCGCGCAGGGCGCTGGCGCCGGAGAGCGCGAGGAACGGATCGTCCTTCACCTGTTGCTTGGTGAGCTTCCTGGTGTGGTGGACAAGAACTACGCCGCAATCGGGATCGATATGATCGCGCAGGGCATCGACCCGATCCTTGAGGAAGAACATCATGGCGTCGTTGTCGTTCTCGCCGCCACCATCCGGCCCGCCGTCGAAGAGATTGCGGATCGGATCGATGCAGATGATGTCGACCGGATCGACTGGAAACGCGCGCCCGATTGCCGCGGCGACGCGCACGCTGCCCTCGTCATCGAGCAGCATCTGCAGCTTGGGCGTAGCGGCCAGATTGTCGCGGGCGGCGGCGAGAATTTCCGGCGGCAGGCTTATGTGCTGCATGCGCTCGCGCAGATAGTGATACTGGATCTCGGCCTGCAAATAGAAGATGCGCAGCGGCCTTGGCGGGGTGAACCCAAGGAAGGGCACGCCGGCCGCCATATGGGCGATAAGACTGATCAACAGGTCGCTCTTGCCGACCTTCGGTGCGCCGCCCAATACCATGAGCCCACCCGGCGTCAGCACGCGCGGCGCGATGATGTCGTCCGGCATGGGGCTGGTATCATCAAGCAGCGCGCCCAGAGTGAAGGTGGGAAGCTCACTTGGAACAGGGGCCGCGCTGTCGAGGCGCATGAACGGGGGCCCGTGCTTTTCGACATGGATGGCCCAGAGCCGCTCGGACTCGCGCTTCAGTCGTTCCACCGGCCAGGCGGGACGCAGCATGGCGGCGTTGTATTCGCAGATTGCCTGCCAGCCCTCGTCTTTTGACAAGCGGCCATCATGTACCATGCGGATGAAATGGCCGATGGCCGCGGAGGCGCCCTCGAAGCGCGACCAGTCATCCTGGGCGCCTTCGCGCACCGGTGTCACCAGCACATCGGCAACTGCGGGTTTGCCTGGCGCCGAAAAGTCAGGCTGCAGCGAGATGCCCGGTGCCGGCGGCATGTCGGTGACGGCCTCGATGAATTCTTCAAGATCGCGCTCGAGGTCGGTGTTCAGCTCGACAATGCGCACCTGCGTTTTGAGGCTGTTCTTGTAATAGACCGAGCCGGCCACCCGGATCGGCTGATGCGCCGAGCGGAAATGCGTATCGCCACCGATCTTGGCGGCGATGTCGCCGCGCAGACGGCAGACGCGGGCGATGTCATCGCCCTCGGCGGGCTCGCTCAGCTTCCACCAGACATGGGCCTTGCGCTGGCCCTCAGGCGTTACGCCGCCGCTTTCCACTACCATGGTCGGGGATCCGAGATGACGTTCGAGATGGGCGCGCTTGGCGGCAATGTCACCGGTGTCGATGTCGACGACCACCGTCTGCATCTGCAAGATGTCGACGGCCTTGGCCTGACCCTTGGCGGCGACCGTGCCGGGGATGACATAGACGGCAGCTCCTTCGCGGCCGGCCCAGCTGGCGAAGGTCGCCATCTTCTCGGCCACGGTGTTGTCGGCGTCGATCCAGATGTTGTGCGGGCGGCCATCGAATCCCTGACCCTTGTCGATGAAGCTGCGGACCGGGATCAGGCCTTCGCAGTAGCCGAACACCACATCCATGAACTGGATGATCTGCTCGGGGTCCGGCTCGTCGCCGAACACGTCGATCTGGCCCGGCGCATCGTTGAAGTCGCGCCAGGGATTGAAGTGAACAATCTCGCCGCTGACGGGCGGCTTCGGGGAGCCGGTCATGTCGTCGTCATGCTCGTCGCTCATACGGGTTGCTCCCAGCAGCGCTTGGCCCATGGGCAGAAGCGGCATTCGAAGAAGTCAGAACTGGTGGCGATGCGCGGCAGCAGCTCGCCGGCGTCCGTCGCCTGCAGGATGCGCACGCCGCGATCGGACATGCGCTGCGCGAGATCGGCAT
>NZ_JBHSEL010000014.1:0-1069 GCF_042653845.1 Daeguia caeni
GAGTCGTCGGACAGCTGGTTTGCCTATATCGCCACCATCGATGAGGGCGACGACTGGACCGACGAAAAGGTCTGGGTGAAGGCGAACCCCAGCCTCGGTGTCACCGTCAAGGTTGATGATCTCAAGCGCCAGATCGACGAGGCTAGGGAAATGCCGGCGCAGCAGAATGCGATCCGCCGGCTGCGCCTGAACGAATGGACCGAGCAGGTCACCCGCTGGCTCGACATGAGCGTGTGGGAGGAAGGCGGACTGCCAGCTGCCACCGACTGGCGCATCGTCAAACACGAGCTGGAGGAGCTGGAAGGCAAGCTTGCCGGTCGCGAATGCTATGGCGGGCTCGATCTTGCCCGCGTCAACGATCTGTCGGCCTTCGTGCTGGTCTTCCCGCCGACACTGGATGAAACGCTTGGAAAGCTTGCCGACAAATGGATCGTCACCTGCCGGTTCTGGATTCCCGAGGACGACATAGTCCGCCGTGTTCGCCGCGACCGCGTGCCCTATGACGTCTGGCGCGATCAGGGATTTTTGACCGCGACACCCGGCAATGCCACCGACTTTGCCTTCATCGAGGCCGAGATACTGGAGCTGGCCTCACGCCATGATCTGCGGGAGCTGTCCTATGATCGCACCTTTGCCGGCGAGATCGTCCAGCATTTGCAGGATGAAGGCTTGAACCTGGTGCAGTTCGGACAAGGGTTTTTGTCCATGGCGGCACCCACGGCGGAGCTGGAGCGGCTTTCGGTGTCACGCTCGCTCTGGCATGGCGGCCATCCCGTACTGCGATGGAACGCCTCCAATGTTGCCGTGCGCCATGATCCGGCCGGCAACATCAAGCCGGACAAGGAACGTTCCAGAGAGCGCATCGACGGCATTGTCGCCATCTGCAACGCGCTCGGGCGGGCGCTGGCCCGCGACGTCAATGCCGGCCGCTCGGTCTATGAGACCCGCGGCATCCTGATGCTGTAAAGAGCTGACGAAAGAACCCGATGGCATTCTGGTCGAACTGGTTCGGCGGCGCAAAACCGCCGGCCGCATCTCCGCGCGCGTCGTTCCGGGATGCGGGTGGCGG
>NZ_JBHSEL010000015.1:0-1227 GCF_042653845.1 Daeguia caeni
GATCGTCCTGGCACGGCCACGCCGACCTTGCGTGAGATCGCCATCAATACCGGCGAGATCTACGCCATGCCCGGTGCCACGCAGACCTCGCTCGACGATGCGCGCATCGATCTTGCCGCATGGCTGGCCGAGGAAGTGGCGATCGAGTTCGCCGAACAGGAGGGGGCTGCCTTTGCCCATGGCGACGGCATCAACAAGCCGCGCGGCATCCTTGCCTATGACACGGTGGCCAATGCCTCCCATGCCTGGGGCAAGATCGGCTTCGTCGCTTCAGGCAAGGCTGACGGCTTTGTTGCGGCGACCGCCTCGGCCAATCCTGCCGATTGCCTGATCGACCTCTACTATGCCCTGAAATCCGGCTACCGGAACGGGGCCTCCTGGCTGATGTCGGATGCGACCATGAACACGGTGCGCAAGTTCAAGGACGCCGAGGGCGCCTATGTCTGGGCGCCACCCTCCGGCCCTGCACAGGTGGCCACCATCCTCGGCAAGCCGGTCCACACCGACGACAATATGCCGGCGGTGGCGGCCAATGCCTTTCCCGTCGCCTTCGGCGACTTCGGCCGCGCCTATCTGATCGTCGACCGCATCGGCATCCGCGTCCTGCGCGATCCCTACACCGCCAAGCCGAACGTGTTGTTCTACACCACCAAGCGGGTCGGCGGCGGCGTGGTCAACTTCGAGGCGCTCAAGCTGCTGAAGGTCAGCACCTGATCCACATGACGGGCGGCTTCGGCCGCCCGCTTCCACCTCATCCATCTTTGAAAGGACTTCTGTCATGAAGGACGGTATCTCCGGCCTCAGCCTGGTTGCGTCTCTGGTTCCCGCCGTGGTCACCGCCACCACCAAGGGCAGCCATGCCGATCTGCAGGGCTACAACGCGGCAACGCTGATCATCACCACCGGGGCGATTGCCGGCGACGGCGTGTTCGACGTGAAGCTGCAGCATGCCGACACCACGGACGACGGCGACTTCAGCGACGTTGCCGCAGCCGACCTCCAGGGCACTCTACCGGCAGCGCTCGAAGCCGACACGGTCTGCAAGCAGGGCTACAAGGGCAACAAGCGCTACATTCGTGCCGTCATCACCAAAACCTCCGGCACGTCGATTGCCGCGGGTGCGATCTTTGCGCTCGGCCATCCCCACGACGCGCCGGTCGCCTGATCGGTCAGAGCGGCCAGACAGTCGGCAGCGCCGAGATTCTGGCCACCCCCCGTTCATCAACC
>NZ_JBHSEL010000016.1:0-2764 GCF_042653845.1 Daeguia caeni
GCGGCGCTGCACATGAGCCCGCAACACCCCCCCGGGGACCTCAAAAGTAGCGAAAGTTTGCTGCCAGGACCGCGCGCCACCAACAGCGCATCCGTGGCCAAAATGGCGATGGGGGGGGTGCATGACTAAGATGTTGATTTTATTGGATGCAGAAAATGGCAATCGCTGAAACCGCGCACATCGGCGCCGACGACCACGCACGCCAGCTTTCGGTCGAATACCGGCCACTCGACAGCCTGGTGCCCTATGCCCGCAACGCCCGCACGCATTCGGAAGCGCAGGTCGCCGAGATTGCCGGGTCGATCCGCGAGTTCGGCTTCACCAACCCGGTGCTGATTGCCGAGGATGGTACGCTGATTGCCGGTCATGGCCGCGTGCTGGCGGCGCGCAAGCTCGGCATGGAGACGGTGCCGACGATCGTGCTGGCGGGACTGTCGGAGACGCAGCGCCGGGCACTGGTGCTTGCTGATAACCGCATCGCCATGAATGCCGGATGGGATGAAGAATTGCTCGGCATCGAACTCTCCGATCTGCAGGAGGCCGGTTTTGACCTCGGCCTTACCGGCTTTGACGATGATGAATTACAGAACCTGCTTTATGGCAATCGTGATGAGCAGGACGGCCTGACCGAGGATGACGCCATTCCGGAGGTGCCGGCAAAACCGGTGACACGGCGCGGCGATCTCTGGCTGCTTGGCCATCATCGTCTTCTCTGCGGTGACAGCACAGACCCGGATGATGTCACACGCCTGATGAACGGCGAACGGGCTGCGCTGTTTGCCACCGATCCGCCCTACCTGGTCGATTATGACGGAACCAACCATCCGACAAAGAAAACCGCCTCGGCGCGGGCGAAGAAAATCGCCAACAAGGACTGGGGCGACGATTATATCGAGCAGCCGCACTGGGATGATTCTGCCCAAGGACCGCAGTTCTACGAGGCCTTCTGCAAGGTGGCGATCGAGCATGCCATTGCCGAGGATGTGGCATGGTATTGCTGGCACGCCTCGCGCCGCCAGCGCATGCTGGAAACGGTCTGGGACAAGTTTGACGTGCTGCATCACCAGCAGATCATCTGGGCCAAATCGCGCCCGGTGCTGACGCGCTCGGTGATGCTGTGGGCACATGAACCCTGCCTGTTCGGATGGCGTCGCGGCAAGAAGCCCCGCATCAACCGCGAGGGGTTCGAGAGCTGGCCGACCACGGTGTGGAACATTCCGTCCTCGGAGATCGAAACCCGCGAGCATCCGACTTCGAAGCCGGTGCGGGTGTTCACACTGCCGATGCAGCTGCACACAAGACCGGGCGACATCTGCTACGAGCCGTTCTCCGGTTCGGGCTCACAGCTGATCGCCGGCGAGAAGACCGGCCGCCGCGTGTATGGCCTCGAACTGTCGGAGGCCTTCTGCGATGTCGTCGTCAAGCGCTGGCAGGCATTCACCGGCAAGGCGGCCAGGCTCGATGGCGACGGTCGCCGTTTTGATGAGATCGCCGCCGACCGAGTGCCTGATGCCGGGACCGCGACCAGGGATGCGGCAGCGGCATGAAGCAATCCCGCACCATGTCTCTGGTGGAGGCTTTCGCCAATGTCGCCGTCGGCTATGGCATTGCCGTGGTGACGCAGATGCTGGTGTTCCCGCTGTTCGGATTGTCCACCACGCTGGCTGACAACATGGCCATGGGCGCGATCTTCACCGTGGTGTCGATCGCGCGCAGTTTTACATTGCGGCGGGTGTTCGAAGCGGTGCGCATTCGTAGTGACGGCACAGGATAAATGTNCAAGGGTACGGCCCGTCCGCACCGCATGAACAAGGCCGAGCCCAAACCGGTGGTGGCAGTTCCTTCGCCGCCGGATCATGTTGATGAGGAGGCAAGCGCCAAGTTTATCGAAATGGCTGAGATGCTGGCGCGTCATGGCGTGATGACCGAACTCGATACCGGTGCGCTCGCCCGCTACGTCGTGATCTGGCGGCGCTGGCTGGAGGCGGAGCAGGAAGTGAAGCGCCGTGGCCCGGTGGTGAAGACGTCGAATGACAACATCATCCAGAACCCGTTTCTGGCCGTCGCCAACAAATGCCTGGCGCAGATGGCGCAGATCGAGAGCGAGTTTGGGCTCACACCCTCCAGCCGCTCGCGCATCCGCATGGCGGAACCCGCCGAGACCAGTGATCCATTTGAGGACTTCTTGAGCCGTGGCAGAAAAGCGTAATTCCCGCCCACCGCGCAATCCGGGTGGTGGCAGGAAGGCACCGTCCTGTCCGGTCACCGCCTACGCCCGGGCTATCGTTGACGGCAAGATCGTCGCCGGCCGGCTGGTGCGTCTGGCCTGCGAGCGGCACCTCGCGGACCTGAAGGTGGGGGTAAAACGCGGCCTGGTCTGGGATGGCGCTGCGGCACGGCATGCGATCGACTTCTTCGGCCATCTGCGCCACTCGACCGGCGAATGGGCGGGCGAGCCCTTCGTGCTTCAGGGCTGGCAGCAGTTCGTCGTCGGCTCGCTCTATGGCTGGAAGCGCAAGGATAGATTGCGCCGCTTTCGCACCGCCTATGTTGAGGTCGCGCGCAAGAACGGTAAATCGGTGCTTCTGGCCGGCACGGCGCTCTATGCGCTGATTGCCGATGGCGAGCCCGGTGCGCATGTCTATTCGGCGGCAACGACGCGCGATCAGGCACGGATCGTGTTTGGCGAGGCCGAGCGCATGGTGGCGGCGAGTTCGGCGCTGCAATCGAGGATCACACGCACGGTGAACAATCTGGCCGTGCT
>NZ_JBHSEL010000017.1:0-100686 GCF_042653845.1 Daeguia caeni
ATCTGATCCTCCGTAGTTTTTGCAAACATAGAGAATCATAAACTACTGAAATCGCTCAACTTAATTTTCGGTCGGGCTCTAATATTCTGAAATGCCCTTATGGAACAGACAGATATGACTGTTCCACAAAAGCGAGAGGCAAGCAGATTATTCAGGTGGTTTTGTGCAGTTCAAGCTCCTGTACGATGAAGTCTGCAATCGCATCGATATCATCCAGATGAAAGACTGGCAGGGATTCGTCGGTTTGTGGTTGATCGCTGGCTATGGCAACGATGTTCGCATCAGTGGGGGACAGCCGCTCTGTCTTCGCACTTTCATTGCGGCGCAGTTCGATCTTTTTATGTGAATCGCGCTTGTAGCCTTCGATCAGCACAAGATCACAGGGGGACAATCTGGCGAGAATGTCTGTCAGGGGCGGTTCTGGTTCATTGCCATTTTCATGAATGATGGCATAGCGTTTTGCTGAGACAACGGCCACCTCTGCCGCACCGGCCTTGCGGTGACGCCATGAATCCTTGCCTTCGTGATCAATGTCAAAGTCATGATGCGCATGTTTGACGGTTGCGATGCGATAGCCGCGCCCGGTCAGATTGCGTACCAGCCGCTCGGTCATGGTGGTTTTGCCTGAATTCTTCCAGCCGATGATACCAAACAGTTTCTGTGTCATGTCATGACCTTCTGGAGACGCTGTGCTTCAATATAGTCAGCACGGTGGTTGATGTTGAAAAAGGGATCATAAGTTTCTTCGCCAAGCTGCAGCAGTGGAAACACAGCACTTTCAAAGCCGATATGCATGGCAAAGGCGAGAACACTTTTGCTTGCCGAGCTTTCCAGCCATCTGTTGAGCGCGCCCGCCAGATCCGTGCGCCATAAGCCAAACAGCGGGTGGAGCCTTGCGTTTGACTGGGCCAGTATGATCGGGACTTGCGTTTCAGCCTGCCGTGCTACGAGACGGGCCACGAGATCGGCCGGGAAAAACGGCGTGTCGGCTGCAACCGTGACAAGAAACTGATGGTCTTGTGCAGCCTGTATTGCGGCAAGAATGCCGGCCAGCGGGCCGCAAGCGCTGAAACTGTCACGCACCACATCGCATGGCAGCGTATCAAGGATGGGCATTTCCCTGTTCGCATTGATAAAGACAGTATCCAACTGAGCCAAGAGTCGTTCCGCGACATGCGCGATGATCGGCTGCTTGCCGAGGGGCAGCAGGAATTTGTCGCCAGCCACGCCATCCTGCTGCATCCGGCTGGACTTGCCGCCTGCAATAATGGCGCCGGCTATTTTCGGCACTGGCTGTGTCATGATGGATCAACACCAGTTGGAATCGTTGCAAGTGTGCTTTTTGCTTCTGCCATCTTTTTCAGCACGCTTTCCCGATAGACCATGTAGATGCCGCTTGCGACAATGATCAATGCGCCGACAATGGTGTAAAAATCGGGTGCCTGCTGGAACACAAGGGTACTGAGGATCATCGCCCACAGCAGGGACGAATAACGGAAGGGCGAGACAAAGGACACTTCACCTTCGCGCATTGCCAGAATGATGAAATGATAGCCAACAATCAACAGAAGGGCAGCAATGGCCGTTATTGCGATGGCGGTAAGGGAGAGCGGCTGCCAGCCCCCCATGGGCTTGATCAGGATCGCGCCTGTGATGGTAATGACGGCGGCGGTCAGGGTTGAAATATAAAGTGCCGGCACTTGCGGCGAAATCTGGCGGGTAACCAGATCGCGGCTGGCGGCAAAGATGATGCTGGCGAGAAGAATTGTGATGGCGAGCAAGCTTTCCGAACCACTTGCGCCAGGACGAATGATGATCAACACGCCCATCAGCCCGATGATGATGCAGAGCCAGCGTCGCCAGCCAACCTTTTCCCGCAGAAACAGGGCTGCTCCCAGCGTGACCACCAGCGGATTGGCCTGAAAAACCGCGGAACAGAAGGCCTGGGACAGATGCGCCAGAGAATAGATATAGCTGACTGAGGCAAAGACTTCACTGAGCACGCGGATAATGGTCTTGCCGTCGAGGGAGGGGTGAAAGAGCGCGCCTTTCTTGAGTGCGAACAGACCAATCAGCGTGGTTGCGAACAGACCACGCAGGAATATATATTGGCCAACGCCCATCTCTTCAGAGAGATATTTGGTAATGGAGTCCCCGAAAGTGAATGTCCCCATGGCAAGCAGCATATACACGCTTGCCCGAAAATTTGCAGAATGCGGCACAATAAATATCCCAGTTTAAAATTTCATACTGGTTCTCTGCCAATATAGCGAATGTATTTTCGATTTCGGTATTTAAAGTATAGTTACAAACAGTAACATTTTTGATCACAATGTAGCTGCCGCGTGATCAGCCGCCGGTCATGCTCATGTGTCGTGCCACGGCCGGGCGAAGATGCTCGCGGTCGATGACGAAATCATGGCCTTTGGGCTTGCGTGCTATGGCCTTGTCAATGGCGTCAGAAAGCAGCCTGTCATCATCGCCTGCCCGCAAGACCTTGCGCAAATCGGCCTCGTCATTCTGGCCAAGACACATGTAAAGCTTGCCGGTGCAGGTCAGTCGTACACGGTTGCAGCTTTCGCAGAAATTATGCGTCAAAGGGGTAATCAGGCCAAGACGGCCGCCTGTTTCCTTGACGGTCAGATAGCGGGCAGGACCACCTGTGCGGTAAGCAATGTCCTCAAGCGTGAACTGACGGCCAAGGGCAGCGCGCACCTCGGACAAGGGCAGATATTGCTCGGTTCGGTCCTCATCAATCTCGCCCAATGGCATGGTTTCAATCAGGGTGAGATCCATGCCCCGCCCATGCGCCCAACGCAGAATGTCCGGGATTTCGGCCTGATTGAAATTTTTGAGTGCAACCGTATTGATCTTGATATGGATGCCGGCGCGTTGCGCCGCATCAATGCCTTCCAGTACCCGGGAAAGATCCCCCCAACGTGTGATGGCTCGAAATTTGTCAGGATCGAGCGTATCAAGTGACACATTGATGCGTTTGATACCGAGTTGGGCCAGTTCATCGGCAAAACGCGCAAGTTGCGAGCCATTGGTGGTCAAGGTCAGCTCTTCCAGCGCGCCAGACTCAAGATGGCGCGCCAACTGGCGGATCAGGTGCATGACATTCTTGCGCACCAGGGGTTCGCCACCGGTAAGCCGCAGCTTGCGCACACCCTTATGGATGAAGGCGGTACACAGCCGATCGAGCTCTTCCAGCGTCAGCAGATCCTGTTTGGGCAGGAAGGTCATATGTTCGGCCATACAATAGGTGCAACGGAAATCACAGCGGTCCGTGACCGATACGCGCAGATAGCTCACCACGCGTCCGAACGGGTCAATCATGGGCGTTGTGCCTGAGGCTGTCTTGCGCGGCGGCAGAACATTGTCTGTTACGCTAAACATGGAAGACGCTCCTCACATTTGATTCTGAATCTGTTCCGCCTCACAATAAACAGGAGGGTAGGTGTAAGTGGGCTTGTTGTCCAGTATAAGAGATGTGCTCAAATGGAAACGGGTTTGGAGACGGATCGGAATGAAAACGGCAATCTGGCTTTCGGGCCTGCTGATGCTTTCAACGCAGGCTCAGGCAGCCTTGTCGCCCAATTATCAGCGTGCCCGTGAATTGACGGCAGTGATCGAGGCGGTTGCTTCTGCCTTTCCTGACAGGCTGGTGGACAAGGTGCAATTTGTCGAAGATGACAAATATGAAGTCACGGCCGGTGCTTGTCGGGTGATCGTGACGCTTGAGACAAAGCCGATTGAGCCGGGGCTTGTGGGCCCGCGTCAGTTTGATGCAGGCTTGCCGATCCTGTCTGTCAATAAGTGCAGAAATTTCTGGGCAGCAGCCAGATCCGGCTTTATCTGTGCTGCATGAGATCTGACAATGGAGAAGCGCCATGAGCGAACGCTGGCCGAAGGAATTGCGGGTTTCACCGGATCGCAAATTGCTGACCATCACATTTGACAATGATGAGCGGTTTGAACTTTCAGCCGAAATGTTGCGTGTTCTGTCCCCCTCGGCGGAAGTGCAGGGCCATTCGCCAGATCAGCGCATTACCGTGGGCGGTAAACGCAATGTGGCTATCATGAAAATGGATCCGATCGGCCATTATGCGGTACGCATCACCTTTGACGACATGCACGATACCGGCCTGTATTCCTGGGTCTATCTTTATAAGCTTGGCAGCGAAAGGGCTACCCTGTGGCAAAACTATCTGGATGAGCTCAATGAAAAGGGGCTGTCACGCGATCCGGTTCGGTAGGGAATGTAGCGGCCTAAAGGGAAAGGGCGGCTCGAAGCCGCCCTTCTTGTTTATTCGAGATTGAATTCCTTGAAGAAGTCATTGCCCTTGTCGTCAATGACGATGAAGGCCGGGAAGTCTTCCACCTCGATGCGCCAGATGGCTTCCATGCCGAGTTCCGGATATTCGACGACCTCGACCTTCTTGATGCAGTCCTGTGCCAGGCGGGCGGCTGGACCGCCAATCGAGCCAAGATAGAAGCCGCCATGCTTGGCGCAGGCATCACGCACCTGACGCGAACGGTTGCCCTTGGCCAGCATGACCATCGAACCGCCAAAGGACTGGAACTGATCAACATAGGAGTCCATACGACCTGCCGTGGTCGGGCCGAACGAGCCCGATGCATAACCGACAGGTGTCTTGGCCGGGCCAGCATAATAGATCGGGTGATTCTTGAAATAATCCGGCATGGGTTCACCATTTTCGAGGCGCTCGCGGATCCTGGCATGGGCCAGATCGCGGGCAACGATAATGGGGCCGGACAGGGAAAGACGGGTCTTGACCGGATGTTTGGTCAGCTCCTTGAGGATTTCGCTCATGGGCAGGTTGAGGTCAATCTTGACCACATGTGCCGACAGCTTTTCCTCATCAATGTCTGGCATATATTGGGCCGGATTGGTTTCGAGCTGTTCAAGGAAGATACCTTCCCTGGTGATCTTTCCGAGTGCCTGACGGTCGGCCGAGCAGGAAACGCCAATGCCGATCGGCAGCGAAGCGCCGTGACGCGGCAGGCGGATGACGCGCACGTCATGGCAGAAATATTTGCCGCCAAACTGGGCGCCAACCCCAAGCGACTGGGTAAGTTTGTGGATTTCGGCTTCCATTTCCAGGTCGCGGAAAGCGTGACCGGCTTCCGAGCCTTGCGTGGGCAGTGTGTCGAGATAGCGGGTGGAGGCAAGCTTGACCGTCTTCAGGTTTAGCTCGGCCGAGGTGCCGCCAATGACGATTGCCAGATGGTAGGGCGGGCAGGCTGCCGTGCCGAGGCTCAGGATCTTGTCTTTCAGGAAGTTGATCAGGCGGTCATGCGTCAGGAGTGACGGGGTGCCCTGATAGAGATAGGTCTTGTTGGCCGAGCCGCCGCCCTTGGCGATGAACAAGAACTTGTAGGCATCTTCGCCTTCCTCATAGATTTCGATCTGGGCGGGCAGATTGTTGCGCGTATTGCGCTCATCGAACATCGAGAGTGGTGCAAGCTGCGAATAACGCAGGTTCTTCTTGGTATAGGTGTCGAGCACGCCTGCCGCCAGTGCGTCAGCGTCGCCGCCTTCTGTCCAGACGCGACGGCCCTTCTTGCCCATGATGATGGCCGTGCCCGTGTCCTGGCACATGGGCAGAATGCCGCCAGCTGCAATATTGGCATTCTTCAGCAGGTCGTAGGCAACAAAGCGGTCATTGTCGGTTGCCTCCGGGTCTTTCAGAATATTGGCAAGCTGCTGCAGATGACTTGGGCGCAGCAGATGGTTGATGTCGGCAAAGGCGGCTTCCGACAGGAGGCGCAACCCTTCCTTTTCCACGGTCAGGATTTCCTGGCCTTTAAACGTGTCGACGGAGACATAGTCCGAAGTCAGTTTACGATAAGGCGTGTCGTCCTTACCCAGGGGGAAAAGATCGGCGGCGCTTGCATCTGCCATTGTCGGTTCCTCGCTTGCTGTGACTGCACCGGCCGAAACGACGCTCGAATATTGGGCGATTTCTGCTGGCGCGGAAAATCTGATCTGGGCGCTTTTAACGCGATGGTGCCACAAAGCCACTGCGGCACATTGTTCTTGTGCGACTTTTCTGGCGCTGAGGAGATAATTGACAGGCGGTCATAATTCAACGGACAATAATTTGGTACGCGATGGTTAACGTTAAAAGTTTCTAAACGGGATTGATACATTGTCAGCATCGATAGATTGGTGATCCGCTTATGGCGGATGCAATGAGTTGGCAGTTGAAATGCAGTTTTCCAGACGTCTCGGGATGGGCAAGGCAGATGCATGATGGTAAATTCATAAGGAGGAAGGCTTTCCTTCTTGCTTTCTCGGCTATGGCGCTGATTGCTTCTGATCAGGCCCATGCTGCAAACACTCTGCTGGAACTGTTTCAACAGCGCAGACAAAAACAGGCTGAAGTTGCGCCCACTCCTGCGCCCGCACCTGTAAAGAAGCCAGCGACCAGTCCCGAACGTGCCAAGCCAGTCGCCGCAACAACTGCACCAGCCAATCCTGATGCGCTTGCCAGACGGGCAAAAGTCCAGGCGTCGCAGGTCTATGACTACAAGCCTGAAAAGCTGGTGCGCATTGATTTTAACGCAGTTGATCCGCAACGACCGTCTGCCACGGATGCATTGACAGAGGGCATGTCAGCCATTGGTGTCGATGAGCCTGCAATCGGGGCAGGGCAGAAAAGCTTCAATGAAGCTGAAGACTATCTCAAGGAGACGCAAGTTTATGCTGAAAAGGCCATAGCTGACGCGATTGTCAGCTATTACACCAACAAGCGCCACTTCATCTGGGTTGCCGATGATCAGGCGCTTGACAAGGCGAAGTCTCTGGTAGGCTTTTTTGCCAGCGCTGACGAGGATGGGCTTAATCCGGAAGAATATGCGGTCACCATTCCATCTGAAACCTATGGTGTGATGGATCGGGAGGCGCGTCTGCGCAAACTGGCCGAGTTTGAAATACTGCTTTCCGCGCGGGCACTGCGCTATGCGCTGGATGCCGGTGAGGGGCGGATCATCGCCAACCGGCTGAGCGGCTTTCATGACTTGCCACGAGGCCGGGTCGATCTGCTCGACGTGCTGAACAGGTTGGCGGAGACGGCAGATCCTGCTGCTGTTCTCTACAGCTATCAGCCGCAGAATGAACAATATAGGGCTCTGAAGCGTGCGCTTGCAGAAATGGCGCCTGATTCCGGCGAGACGATCCGGATTGCTCTTGATGGCGTCATTCGTCCCGGTGACCGGAGCGAGCATCTTGCAAAAATCGTTACGCTCATCACCCGGCATGCGCCAGCCAGTTATTTGGCCAAGCATGGCGATGTGCTGCGCGCGCATGCCGATGCGCAGATTTATTCGCCTGAACTGGTATCAGCCATCAAGAGCTATCAGAAGCTGTCCGGCAGTGCGCCCGATGGCATTATCGGCAAGGCGACACTGGCTTCCCTGCACGGAGAACAGTCATCCATCAAGCGTGATCGCATTCTTTATGCGATGGAACGGCTGCGTTGGTTGCCGCATGATTTTGGTAACCGCTATGTCTTTGTCAATCAGCCTGCCTTTCGTGCCGAATATTTTGAAGACGGTAGGCTGAAGCTCGGCATGAATGTGGTGATCGGTTCGCCGACCAATCAGACCTATTTTTTCTACAACAAGGTTCAGATGGTGGTTTTCAACCCATCATGGGGCGTGCCGCGGTCGATCGTTGTGAATGAAATGCTGCCGCGAATCATGCGTGATCGCAGCTATCTCGATCGTAATGGTTATGAGGTCTATCAGAACGGGAAAAAGGTTTCTGCAAACGCGGTCAACTGGAGTGCGGTCGCAGCCGGAAAGGCGCATGTTGGTATACGCCAGAAACCAAGTCTGGATAATGCCTTGGGTGAATTGAAGATCCTGTTTCCCAATGCGCATGACATTTACATGCATGATACGCCGGCAAAATCCTATTTTGCCCGCGATATGCGTGCCTTGAGCCATGGCTGCATACGTCTTGAACGTCCCCGTGAAATGGCTGCGGCCGTGATGGGAGCGAAGGTTGCTGAACTGAACAAGTATTTTGGCGGCAATGAGCGCGGCATCAAGGTCAAGGAGCCGGTGCCAATCTATATTGCCTATTTTACCGCCTGGCCTGATGAGAACGGAACCATTCATTATTATGGTGATGTGTATAATCGGGATTCCGCTTTGCAGAAGGCTTTTGAGAAAACAGCCGCTTCACGCCTTGCTGCCATATAGTTGCCGCGGATTGATCAAGCGCGATGAGCAGATGGATACATGATGACACACATGCAGCGCTGCATATTCCTGTCAGATATGCGACGTTGTTTGTGTGTAACGGTATTACTCTGATGGAATGGTCTCCAGGCTGTTTTCTTGACTTGCAGCACTGTTTCAGTGGGAGGAAAGGGGGAATTGTAATTCATGCCCGGTTTTACTGATTGAATGCGTGTGTATATTTTTCAAAGGTATAATTTATTATAGTTTTCAGAATTTTCAGAAATAAAATAATCTTTTCAAGTCTTGAAATGCTCTGGACAATGTCAGTGATGCTGCTCATACTTTAGTCGGGGAGGATGAGCAATGTCATTAACTGGGTTTGTTATCGCACTGTTGGTTTTGATGGCAGTCATATGGGGCTTTGCCAAGCTGAACAGTATGGGGGGGAACAGGACGCCTTGATATAACCCATTCGTTAGAGGTTGATTTTTCTGGTGGCTCGACGAACCTTTAGCGGATATGATGGTATGGATAAACGCGTCACAAAAAACGCCCGGGAAACCGGGCGTTTTTATTGAATGTTGCAAGTGATTAGAACTTGTAGGCTGCACCCAGGCGCAGATCATGGGTCTTCATCTTGGTGCTGAAGTGATCATCGCCAACACCGTAATTGTTGGTGCCGTAGTCGGTGTAGCGATATTCGCCGCGGACAATGATGTTGTCGGTTGCGGCATAGTCAATGCCGGCGCCAAGAGTCCAGCCGGTCTGCGTATCGCTCTTGGTGGCGATGACCGTGTCGCTACCCTTGACGATGGTTGCACTGCTCTTGACATTGCCCAGAGCAAGACCGCCGGCGACATAAGGCAGCATGCGGTCAACGGCAACGCCGACGCGTGCACGGGCAGCGCCCGACCAACGCAGCTTGCTTTCAACATCAGCGCTCAGTGACTGGTTGGAGAAATGCTCGCTCTTTTTCATCCAGTTATGCGTCAGGTCGGCGTCAACGCCCACAACGATGCTGTTGCCCAGATCGTAGTTGTAGCCGCCATAAATACCCATCAGGAATCCGTCCGGATCAACCTTGAAAGTAGCATCATCGCTGCCAATCTTGGAGCGACCCCAGCCGTAACCAACCTGACCACCAACGTAGCCACCGGTCCAGGTAAAGATCGGGCCAGAAATTGCCGGAACCGGTTCTTCATAAGAAATGGCGTCAGCGGCAAGTGCTCCATTTGCAACAGCAAAGACAGTTGCGGATGCAAGAAGGATCGACTTGATATTCATAGGATGCTCCAAATGTTGGTAAGCGTAAATCAACTGTTGTCTCGCTTTTAACAAGGTTTATCGAAAATGTCTGTAACTCAAAAGTCACAATTAATTTCACGGCAGGCATAATTCGATTTAAAAGCGTTTATGATTAAGGACTGGTAAATTGATGTATGCTTATTAATATATTGTTTACTGTAAAAATATACTTATTATTAATAAATAAATACTGCCGTCATTGGGTGATATATGCATGTACGTTGCAACGATAGCCTTCGAAGGTAGGGATTTCAGCGTACAACCTGACACTTGTCGGAAGATTGGCGGCAAAATTGTCATCTTTGCCTTCATCAAGGCGATATGCAGTGAAAGCCCGTTTAGCGGCTCAGAGCCCCGATCAGAATTGTTGCCATGCCGGCGAGGCAGAGTGCTGCGCCTGCAGCATCTGTGCGGGAGGGGATTTGTCCTTCCACCATCCACAACCAACCGAGCGAAGCGACAATATAGATACCACCATAGGCGGCATAGGCACGACCGGCAAAATCGACTTCAATGCGCGTCAGCAACCAGGCGAAGGTGATGAGTGAAACAAGGCCGGGAACAAGCCAGAGAACCGATTTGTCCAGTCTTGACCATAGCCAAAAGGCAAAGCAGCCGGCAATTTCTGCAACGGCAGCACCGAGATAAATTGCGAGTGATGAAATCAATTGCATATCTTGCTGCTTGCCCTGGCTGGTCTTTGGCGTCATGGACCGGCCATTGCATAACGTGGGCAAGGCGGATAAGTCAAACAGGCGGACTGATGGATGCCTCCTTTGCTTCTGCGGTAATGCGCTGGCTGTCCCGTCGCGTAGAAGCGTCCATGGCCGCTCAAGAGATATGATCCGATAGTTTGTCAGGAAAGCTGGTGTTTCAGTGACCAGGATTAATTGTATCCCACCCGCAGAGCTGACTGGTCCACACCTGCTTGCGGAATATAGGGAATTACCGCGCATTTTTGCCCTTGTTCGAGCCGCAATAGCGCGTGGGGAAACGCCAACGGATAAACGCAATCCCGAACATTATACGCTTGGTAAGGGCCATGTGCGCTTCTTTTATCCGCGCCTGAAATTTCTCGTAAAACGTCAGGAAGCACTTGTTGCTGAAATGCAAAAGCGCGGCTACGCGCCGACTTTTACGAATATGAAAGAGCTTGCCTTGGATATGCCTGATGAATGGTGTGGTGACTGGCAGCCAACCGCAGAGGCTATCGCACTGAATCGGGAGCGCATCGCCTTGCGCATAAGGGAATCAGCCCTGCGCAGAAAACAGACTGGGGCTTCAGGCTCCCCATCATCTGGGATCAAGGACGGCTGATATAGGGGAGTCTGGCTGTAAAGTTTCGTGCCGCCTTGCGGTCAGACATGCGAATTCAGCCGTCTGATGGAAAATGGTCGGAGCGACTGGACTCGAACCAGCGACCCCTTGACCCCCAGTCAAGTGCGCTACCGGGCTGCGCTACGCTCCGAACCGGTAAAACCCGTAGTTTATAAAGGTTGATGACGCAAGACCCTTGGCGCGGTTTTTGGTGAAAATGAACATAAATGGAAAAGGATCACGGGTAAACGTTTGCCTGTTGGTGTCAGCTCTGCCGGTTTGCCTCGCCATGGCAATCTATATCCACTGCTTGCAGAACGGGGCAAGGTTGGGGTCGCTGACAGCAATAGGCCATTTATGGGGCATATGACCTGATTGTACAAACTTCGAATTCACTCGAAGTCGATGCAATTCATGGATGACGCGAATGCATCAGGTCACGATAGAAAATTGCGTATCGACATTTGCTAAGCAAAAGCTTATTTTCAAAAAGGGTAAATTCCCGTTATTTATATTGTTCAAAAATTCGAGCCGACATATTCATCGTTTGCGACTCGGCAAGTGGTGAGGGCTTGATTTGGCTGGGGTTTGTATTCCCAACCCGGTTAAAGCATGTGCGCAAATCATCAGTATTTAATATTGCTGATGCCTTATTGCTTGAGATGAGCCATAAAGTGCACCGATGAAAAACAACATCAAGAAAAAAGCAGCCTCAGAAAATATTAAACCGCACGATATATTTCGATATTCTGCTATCAAGGTCGAGTACACGACCGAAAGTCTTTCCTGGCCGAATTTACTAATCATATCGGCAGCAATGTCGCCATTCAAGGGTGAGTTTGCTCCGGTCAATAATTTGCTGATCCTGATGGTGGTCGATGGGGTCATGGCAGGAAAGTGGATCCTGGATGGCGAAACATCGGACATCAATCTGGCGCCCGGTGAACTCTTGATTGTTCCGCCGGATGTTTATTTTTCGGTCGATATCGTCAGTGAGTGCAAATTGTTGGCCCTTTATGTCGGCCAGAATATTTTGAAAGAACTGTTTGTAAAATATTCCACTTCAGGCGCATTGTTTTATAGTATTGAGTATAATCCCCATGTCCGGGATGATTTTCTGGCCACTATTATTTTTGAGATGAAGAAAATAACTGAATGTATAGATAATTTTTCATTGATGAATGTTCAGCTTCTTACCAGGACTGTTGTAGGTAAAATAATATCAAATTATTCAGTAGTGGAATACAGCAATGTAGATATTGATAAAAAAATCAGTGTTTATAAGATGAAAAAATATTAATTCATATAGATGATAATATTGATAAAAATATATTTGTAGGACAATTGGCGGATATGGCTGGTTTGAGTGGGGCGCAGTTTGTACGCCTGTTCAAGTGTGCAATGAATATAACGCCACACCAATACATCATTCGCCGTCGAGTGGATACAGCCAAGAAACTTCTCATGGCGACAGATGCATCTATCGCAGTCATAGCGCAAGAATGTGGTTTTTCCGATCAGATGCATTTGACAAAATGCTTCAGCAGGCTCGTTGGAACCAGTCCTGCCGCCTATCGGAGATCAAGAACAAGTTAAGTTTTCTGGCGCGAATTCCGTCTTTGTTCAATCTTTATGGCGGCGAAAACCACTTTGCTTTCGAAAGCATTAAGCAAAGGTTTCTTATTTGTATTTACTAAAATATAAAATATTTTTATAAAAAATAAACATGAAGTAGGATTATAAATACAATAATTGAATTTAATTGATGTCAATTTTATTTGTAAATTATTGTATTTTTGCTTGAAAGTGCATTTTCTGTGATGGATATCGCGATTGAATAATTTTATTAAATTTCCTTCATGATGCTCGTTTTTGACAAAAATCGCACTGTTTTTCCTATACTGAAATCGTGGGAGATGTATTAGGGGAACGTGAATATATTCATATATTCACTAAATTGTGCGGGATTGATGCGTAAATTTTAGCCAGATTGGCTGCTAATCTTGCATACGGCTGGTTGTGTCGGTGCCGCTTGATTGCTGAAATTAACAAGGTAAAAAAATGAAAGCGGTAGTCGTACACAAGGATGATCATGCCTCTGAGGTTGTGCATGGAAATCTGATAAATCTACACGAACCTTGTGTTGTGCGTCTATCTTTGTCGCGTTCAGCAGTCAGGGAATTTCAAAGAGATGGTTTTGATCTTGTGCTGGTGCAGCGCAATGGTCAGGTCATTCGTATAAAAAATTTCTATGTTAAAGATAATCAGGGAGTTGAAAGCGATCTTGTTCTTCAGGACGAGAATGGTGAACTCTGGTTGGGCAAACACAGTGATGGTCTGACCGATTTTAATTTCACCGAAATTCAGGGAACGGCGGCTGCCAGTGATGACAATTGGGGTCTGATACTTGTTGGTCTTGGTCTGCTTGGCGGTGGTCTTGCTGTTGCTGCTGGAGGTGGCCTTGGCGGCGGTGGGGATTCGCGGGATACTACGCCGCCGGATGCGCCAGTTGTCACGGTTGGTTCTGATGGTGTCACGCTGACCATTGAGGGCGAGAGGAACACTATCGCCAGGATTTATGATGATCAGAACCGGCTGATTGGCGAGGTTGAGCTGTCTGATACCGGCACGGCGACTTATGTTCTGGAAAAGAGCAATGGCGATGATTATGTCGTTACGTTGACGGATGACGCCGGGAATGTATCTGACGGTACTGATGTAACGGTTCCGGACAGTTTGGCGCCGGATGCGCCTTCAAATCTTGCCATCGATGATACGGGAGCAGTGCTGACGGGCATTGGGGAACCCAACGCGCATGTTCTTGTCTATGATGATGCTGGTAATCTCATCGCTGAAGGCGATGTCGCTGATGACGGCAGCTTCAGCATTGATCTGCAAGGAAATTATCTGGACGGCGAACAGTTCCGTGTCCATCAACAGGATGCTGCACAAAATCGCTCTGAACCTGGATTTGTAATTGCTCCCATAGTGGATGATACAGACGCTGATGCTGATGCTGACGCCGATGCCGATGCAGACGCTGATGCCGATGCAGATGCCGACGCAGATGCAGACGCTGATGCCGATGCGGATGCGGACGCCGACGCAGATGCTGATGCAGATGCAGATGCTGACGCCGATGCGGATGCAGATGCGGACGCTGATGCAGATGCTGATGCCGATGCAGACGCTGATGCAGATGCGGATGCGGACGCCGATGCAGACGCGGACGCTGATGCTGACGCCGACGCCGATGCAGACGCTGATGCCGATGCGGATGCCGACGCAGATGCAGACGCTGATGCCGATGCAGATGCTGATGCCGATGCAGATGCTGACGCCGATGCAGACGCTGATGCCGATGCAGACGCTGATGCCGATGCGGATGCGGACGCCGACGCAGATGCTGACGCCGATGCAGATGCTGATGCGGACGCCGACGCAGATGCTGATGCCGATGCAGATGCTGACGCCGATGCGGATGCAGATGCGGACGCTGATGCAGATGCTGATGCCGATGCAGACGCTGATGCAGATGCGGATGCGGACGCCGATGCCGATGCGGATGCCGACGCAGATGCAGACGCTGATGCCGATGCAGATGCCGACGCAGATGCAGACGCTGATGCCGATGCAGACGCTGATGCCGATGCGGATGCGGACGCTGATGCAGATGCTGATGCCGATGCAGACGCTGATGCAGATGCGGATGCGGACGCCGATGCCGATGCGGATGCCGACGCAGATGCCGACGCAGATGCAGACGCTGATGCCGATGCAGACGCTGATGCCGATGCGGATGCGGACGCCGACGCAGATGCTGATGCAGATGCTGATGCCGATGCAGATGCTGACGCCGATGCGGATGCAGATGCGGACGCTGATGCAGATGCTGATGCCGATGCAGACGCTGATGCAGATGCGGATGCGGACGCCGANCCGACGCAGATGCAGACGCTGATGCCGATGCTGATGCCGATGCAGACGCTGATGCAGATGCGGATGCGGACGCCGATGCAGACGCTGATGCTGACGCCGACGCCGATGCCGATGCAGACGCTGATGCCGATGCGGATGCCGACGCAGATGCAGACGCTGATGCCGATGCAGATGCTGATGCCGATGCAGATGCTGACGCCGATGCAGATGCTGATGCCGATGCAGACGCTGATGCCGATGCGGATGCGGACGCCGACGCAGATGCTGATGCAGATGCTGACGCCGATGCAGATGCTGATGCGGACGCCGACGCAGATGCTGATGCCGATGCAGACGCTGATGCCGATGCCGATGCAGATGCAGATGCGGACGCTGACGCCGATGCGGACGCTGATGCAGATGCCGATGCTGACGCTGATGCCGATGCTGACGCTGATGCGGATGCCGATGCTGACGCAGATGCGGACGCGGACGCGGATGCGGACGCCGATGCTGACGCAGATGCGGACGCGGATGCGGACGCCGATGCTGACGCCGATGCAGATGCAGACGCTGACGCTGACGCCGATGCAGATGCTGATGCGGATGCGGACGCCGACGCAGATGCTGATGCGGATGCGGACGCCGATGCAGACGCGGACGCTGACGCTGACGCAGATGCGGACGCGGATGCGGACGCCGATGCTGACGCCGATGCAGATGCAGACGCTGACGCCGATGCAGATGCTGATGCGGATGCGGACGCCGACGCAGATGCTGATGCGGATGCGGACGCCGATGCAGACGCGGACGCTGACGCCGATGCAGACGCAGATGCTGACGCCGATGCAGACGCGGATGCCGATGCTGATGCGGATGCGGACGCCGACGCAGATGCTGATGCGGATGCGGACGCTGACGCTGACGCCGATGCGGACGCTGACGCCGATGCAGACGCAGATGCTGACGCCGATGCAGACGCGGACGCTGATGCTGACGCCGATGCAGACGCTGATGCCGATGCTGACGCTGATGCAGATGCGGACGCTGATGCTGATGCTGACGCCGATGCCGATGCTGACGCTGACGCAGATGCCGACGCTGATGCTGATGCGGACGCCGATGCAGACGCTGACGCTGATGCAGATTCCGATGCCGATGCAGATCTGGTTGTCGCTGATAATGACGAGACGGTAAGGCTGGAAGTTACCCCAAGCGTAATTGAAAACGCCGCAACATCTCAGACGGGATTTGTTGTCGCTTCTGTCGGTCTGGGGGATGTGCTCAATCTGTCAGCGGTTGATCTGAACAAGGCGATCAGGATTGATGTTGACGAAAACACTGTTCGCCAGCTCGGCTTGGTTGGTCAGGCGGGCGGTATATCGGCTCTCGCTGACTTCTCGTTGAGTGTCTACAAGTATGATGAGATCGACCAGGTGTGGAAGATCTATCGTACGGAAGAAAGCTGGCTTGAGGTTTACCTGCTGGGTGGCGTGTCCGAACAGCTGGATCTGACACTCGGAGAAGGCAAATATGCATTGTTCCTGTCTGGTGAGGCAGGCATCGACCTGCTGACAGGCTACACGCTCAAGATAGTCAGCGATGTCATTTATGATTACAATCATCCGGTAGACGCGAGCGGTGAATATCGCGGTAATGTCATCACCGATATCGATGTCCATCATGGCAGCGATAATGTTCCGGAAGGAACAGTCATTGCCAGTGTCAATGGCACGGATGTAGCAGCTGTTGGCTATACGGAAATCGATGGCCTCTTTGGAACCTTGTCAATCCAGGCAAATGGTCAATACGTCTATACTCTGAAACCAGGTTTCACGGGCAATTACGGTGCGGTTGATGAATTTACCTATACGATAAAAACACCGAACGGCAGCTATGATACGGGTCATCTCCGGCTTACATTGACAATGGGAGAAGGCGACACCTTTGTCGCCAGTGACGATACGGTTGTGCTGTCTGTCACCCCGACCATGACCGAACTGACGGGAACGGATCAGTCGATCGACACGAAGTCGAACTTCACTGTTCTGGAACTGGGGCTGCTGAATCCAATTCTCGATGCAAACGCCTTGGCATTCCAGAATGCCATGTCGTTTACCGTATCCGAAAATACGGTTCGTGAACTGACATTTGATGCCTATTCTGCGGGTGTCCAGATTGGCGGCAGCTATGACCTGATCATCTACAAACTGGATGCACTGACGGGTCAATATGTTCAGTATCATATGCAGGATGACTGGTTCCGTGTGATTGCTCTGGTTGGTACCGCCGATGCCCTGACCCTGCGCTTTACGGAAGGCGAGTATAAGGTTCTGTTGGCTGGCACGCAGGCCGTTGGTTTGCTGAGCGGTTCGGAATTGCGTGTGGATAAGGATGTCCTGTACGACTACAATGCACCGCAATCACTGACGGGGACCACACAGGGGGACATCACCACGGATGATCATGCCGGTGATGTCGTCAAGAGCGTCAATGGTTTCATTCTTAATGAAAGCGGCTCAACGACCATCGTTGGTGATTATGGTACTCTGCTCATCAACCGGGATGGCACCTATACCTATACGGTCATGGCTGGGCAGTCCGGCTCGACGCCGCCTTATGGCAAGGTTGAGACCTTCTCCTATGTCACGATCTCGCCAAATGGTCAGGCATCCGTTTCCACGTTGAGGATCAACATTGACATGGTTGAGGCCAACGCTCTGGAGGCGGATATCAGCTTGGCAATGAAGAATGCGGTTGAGACCATCAGTGTTGGTTCACCAAGTGACAGGGTGAACGAAAACCTCAGCGAAACCTATTCGTTCACCATTGATGAGAACACGCGTGTATCGGCGACGCTCACATTGGGTGCGGTACTTGATGTTGGCAACAGCTTAAATCACATTATCAGCACCTATACGCTGATCAACAAAACGACAGGTGAAACGGTCAAGACCTCGACCAAGGATGATCGCAAGGATGCAAGCCAGTCCTGGGATTTTGGCGAGCTTGCGCCGGGTGATTATGAACTCGTCGTGACGGTGACCAGGCCGACAGCATATATCTATACCTGGAGCGTCAATCTGGCTGTCAACGTTACCCATCTGGATCAATATGCGTTTGATGGAACGCAGGCATCCTTGCCGCAGGTTCAGGGCTCGTTCGGCGTTGCCGATCTGATCAGCACCAAGGCGTTGTCCTATATTACGGTTGAAGGCAAGTCTGTCTTCACGCAGGGTAATATTGGCGCGGCATCGGTCGACATTCAGGGGCAATATGGTACGCTCACCATCAACAAGGATGGCACCTATATCTACAAGGCCAATGGCAGCGGATATGGCGTTGAAGTCTTTGACTATACGCTGACATCGGTTGCCGGAACGTCCTCGACGTCGCAATTGGTCATCAATGTCGGTGCCAACCTGTCCGGCACGGCTTATGACGATACGGCATACAGCTCTGCCGCAGATGATGTCTTCACCCTTGGCAATGGTGCAGATACGCTGGTCTATGATGCCAATGATCAGGGGCACGGTACGGACGTCTGGAAAGATTTCAATCTTGCCAATGGCGACAAGATCAGTCTTTCCGGCTGGCTCACCGATATGACCATTGATAACATCAATGATTATGTTGATGTCCGTCAGGTATTCAACACGTCGACTGGTCAGACTGATACCGTCATTGCGGTGGATGCTGATGGTGCTGGCACCAACTATCAGGATCTGCTGCGGCTTGAGAATGTCCAGCTCACACTGGATGATCTCAAATATGGAATGCTGGGCATTGATGCACAGCAGACCATGCTGATGTCGGCAAGCAGGATGCTTTTTGCGACCGATCAGTCGGATGATCTGGAAAACCTGCTTGGTGGTGGGGCTGATGATGGCTCTGATGCAACCGGTCTGGACAATACCGGCATGAGCTCAAATGCCGACGATACAACAAATAGTGGCTTGTCCTTGCCATCAGTCGAATATTTGGTGGATAATCCACTAGATGACGACGAGATTAATGAGAATTCAAGCATCATCTAACTTGACACAACTCACTGGACTCGCGTCCAGTGAGTTGTCGACTCTGCAAGCAGTTTGGATAATCGATGCTTGAAATTGATAAAGTGCAGCGATTACTCATGGCATGTTGTATCGCCAGTATGCTGACTGCGTGCAGGGGGCAGGGAGAGGTGCAGGCTGTCAAAAGCCCACCCACGCTTTCCCCTTTGTCTGGCCGTAGCATGTCGCCACCTGCTGGGCCCTCAGGTCATGACATCACTTTGCCCATTACCCAGAAATCTTCCGAGCATGGCTTGACCATGGAGGCGGCCGTGCAACGGGCTGTTTCCTGGTATCCGTCCATGGCCGAGGCTGAAGGCAAGATCTACCAGTATGATGAGCGGATAAAATCGGCGGAAGGCGGTTATCTGCCAAAGGTGAATGCCGGGTTGGGGGGAGGCTACAAGAATTACAATGACAGGGGCTGGCATCCTCAGGCTTCTGTGAGTGCAACCCAGATGCTTTATGATTTTGGCAAAGTATCGAGTGCAGTTGAAACAGAAAGGGCAGGCAGGAATATTTCTGCTGCGCAATATCTGTTGCGCATGGAAAGCCTTGGCCGTGATGTCGCGCATGCCGTGATTGAGGTGCAGCGCTATAAAAGCCTGCTTGATCTGGCCGAGGCGCAGATTGCGGGCGTCAGGAAGATAGCCGAGCTTGTCAAGCAGAGAACGGATGAGGGGGCAACATCCGCTTCCGATCTGGTGCAGGCACAGGCGCGTGTCGATCAGGCTGAGGCGACAAAGCTGCAGTATCAGTCGGAATATAATCTCTGGCGCACGACGCTGGCTTCGTTGACAGGGCTGGACAATGCCTCGTTTGCAGTCGCGGATTCCGTACCGCCCTGGCTGGATGGCGCATGTACTGTTTCCGTGCCGGACTGGAACAAGGCGCCGGCCATTCTTGAGGCTGAGGCGCGCAAACAGGAAGCCGAAGCCCAGCTCGCGGCAAGCAAAGCGGCAGGCTTGCCAACTGTCAATCTTGAAGCAACGGCAGGATATGATCTGGGCAATTCCACCGCAACGAGCAATCAGGGGCAATATTCGATTGGCGTCAATGTTTCTGCCCCACTCTATAATGGTGGGCAGACGGCAGCAAATCGCAGGGCAGCAACTCATGCAGTCAAGTCTGCGGATGCAGCCATCAATGCTGCGCGGCTTGATCTGCAACGGGGGCTGATGGAGTCGCGTGGCCAGATCGCCGCGATGGAGCGTCTGATCGTGCCGCTTCAGGCACGCGTCAAGGCGATGGAGAAAACACGGGATCTCTATCGCGAACAATATGTGTCGCTTGGCACCCGCACACTGCTTGATCTGCTCAATGCTGAACAGGAACTGCATCAGGCGCGTTTCCAGATCGCCAATGCCAAATACGATACCAGACGGCTGCAGGTCGGCTGTCTTTATAATTCCGGACTGCTGCGTACGAAATTCAACCTCAAAACGCCAGTCAGACAGATGTAACAGGGGCCGATGGCGGTAAGTTGCGACCCTATGAGGATCACATTGTGAGTGTTGACGCAAGCCAGAATATGAACAAGGCCTCGGTTGAAAACTGGGTCGCGGCCCTTGGTTTCATCGCAAAGCACTATAATCTGTCCATTTCGCAACAGGCAGTGCTGCAGGCTGCCTTGTCGCGCACGGGTATCAGCCTGCCGGAACAGATCGTGGCGATCAGCCATCAGATGGGGCTCGAAACGCGCGCCGTCGCGCCCGGTGAGTTAAGGCTGACGGCATGGCATCTGCCTTTCATTCTGCAACTGGACAATGGCGAACTGGCGATCGTGCATGTGATCGCGCCGGATGGCATGGCCAGTGTCTGGATCAGCGGCAGTGAGAATCTCAACAACCAGTTTCATATTGATACGCTGATCAGCCATTCTGTGCGTGCACTCATTGCGCGTCCGGCAAGGACAGTGCCTGATGCGCGTGTCGATACCTATATCAGGCCGTATAAGGAAAACTGGCTCTACAGGATTATCCTTCAGGACAAGTCTGTTTACGGCTATGTGATGATCGCCTCGCTGATTGCCAATCTCCTGGGGCTGGCGGGCATCATCTTTTCCATGCAGGTCTATGACCGCGTCATTCCGGCCCAATCCTTCAACACGCTTTATGTACTGTTCAGCGGTGTTGTTCTGGCCATCCTGTTTGATTTTCTGATCAGGCGCGCCAGAACGCATATCATCGATGGATTTGGCAAAAAGGCAGACCTGAAAATTTCGGATATTGTCTATGGCCATGCCTTGCGGGTCAAGAACAGCGCCCGGCCAACGTCAACCGGATCATTCATCGCCCAGTTGCGCGATATTGAGCAGGTGCGTGATGTCCTGACGTCCACTACGCTCGCAGTCCTTGCCGATCTGCCATTTTATCTTGTCTTTCTGGTACTTTACTGGTGGCTTGCCGGCAGTCTGGTCTTCATTCCGGTCATTGCCCTGTTCGTTCTGATCACGCCGGGCCTGTTGCTGCAGGGACGATTGAAAAAATATGCCACCACGGCTATGCGCGAGGCTTCCTTGCGCAATGCCATGCTGGTGGAAAGCATTCACGGCATTGAAGACATCAAGATGCTGCAGGCGGAAAGCCGGTTCCAGCAGCAGTGGAATTATTACAACGCCGTTACAGGTGATGCGCAGCTCAAGCTGCGTTCCATATCAGGCGGGCTGAATGTCTGGACGCATAGCGTGCAGGCGCTTGTTTATGCCGTGACCATTTTCATTGGTGCGCCGCTTGTCATTGCCGGCGATCTTACCACGGGTGCGCTTGTCGGCGTCTCCATTCTTGGCTCACGCATGCTCGCCCCCATGGGACAGTTGTCGCAGATTGCCGCGCGTATCCAGCAGGCCGGTATTGCAAAAGCTGGTCTCGACAATCTCATGCGTCTGCCCGTCGATCACCCGGAAGTGGAAACGCGCATCCATTGTCCGCGCATTAACGGCAATTATGCCGTGAAAAGTGCTGTTTTCAGCTATGGTGGCGACAATGCCATACCGGCCCTGCAGGTGCGCCAGATCAATATTTCCAGTGGCGATCATATTGCCGTCATTGGTCGCAATGGTGCGGGCAAATCCACCTTGCTTCAGGCATTGGCCGGTCTCATGGAACCCGTATCCGGTGAGGTCGTGCTTGATGATCTCAACATGCAGCATATTGATCCGGCAGATATTCGCCGGGATGTTGGACTGCTCACCCAGAATTCAAGACTGTTTTACGGTACGATCCGCGACAATATCTGCATGGGCGCGCCTTTTGTAACGGATGAGCAGATTCAGGACGTGCTCGTCATGGTGGGCGCGGATGGCTTTATCCGCAAGCTTGCCAAGGGACTGGATCACCAGATCCAGGAAGGTGGGCTTGGCCTTTCCGGCGGCCAGCGCCAAGCCATTCTTCTGGCACGCTTATTGATCCGCAATCCGCAGGTCGTGCTGCTGGATGAGCCGACCGCTGCCATGGATGAAGCAACCGAACATCATTTCATTCAGAACTTTGCCAAATGGAGTGCAGGCCGCACCGTCATTTTTGCGACACATCGCATGAAAATGCTCGAACTGGCCAACCGTTTGATTGTCCTTGAAAATGGTCAGGTGGCTCTGGACGATGAGAAGGAGCGCGGTCTGAAAATGTTGGCTGCCATCAATCGTGTGAAGCCGTCAGCTGTCAAGCCTCAGGCACAAGAGGGCGATCGGTCATGAAACTGAAAGGTGTGAAACAGTTCTGTGCGGCAATCTTTGGCCGGGGGGAAGAGGACAGCCAGTCAACCGATCTCTGGCTTGAGAGCAACAGACGCGACAGCAACTATATGCATGCCAGACGGTTTGTTCGCCTGCTTGGCCTTTTGCTGCTTGTCCTTCTGGTGTGGTCATATTTTGCGGAACTGGATGAGGTATCATCCGGATCTGGCAAGGTGGTTCCGATCTCCAAGGAACAGGTGATCCAGTCACTTGAAGGCGGCGTGCTGGCCAAGATCTTCGTTCGAGAGGATGATCTGGTTGAAGCAGGGCAGGTGCTGGCACAGCTTGATCCGACAGTCACGGAATCTGCCGTTGGCGAAACCGAGGCGAAATATCGCGCAGCCCTTGCCAGTGCGACCCGCCTCAAGGCTGAGGTTAACAATACGGAGCTGGTATTCCCTGAACAGCTGGAGAAATATCCGGAACTGATCGCTTCTGAACGCAAGCTCTATGAAACGCGCAGGCAATCCTTCGAAGATGCGCTGCGCGGGATCAGGGAAACCAAAGAGCTGATCGAGGAGGAACTGAAGATCAATGAAAAGCTGGCCAAGGCAGGGGCAGCCAGCAATGTGGATGTCATCCGCCTGAAACGCGAGCGCTCCGAGCTGCAGCTTAAAGAGACGGAAATCAGGACCGATTATTATGTGAAGGCACGTGAGGAGCTCGCCAAGGCCAATGAGGAAGTCGAGTCATTGTCTTCTGTCATCAGAGGCAAATCCGACACGCTCACCCGCACCACATTGCGTTCTCCGGTACGTGGTATCGTCAAGAATATCGAGGTTTCAACCATTGGTGGTGTCGTTCCGCCAAATGGCAAGCTGATGGATATTGTTCCGGTGGGAGATCAGCTGATGATCGAGGCGGAAATTTCTCCGCGCGACATTGCCTATATTCGTCCGTCACAGCCCGCAAGTGTCAAGATCACCGCATATGATTATGCCATCTATGGTGACCTGGATGGAAAGGTGGTCAGTATTTCGCCGGATACCATCCAGGATGAGACGGATCCGAAGAATTTCTACTACCGCGTCTATATCAAGACAGACACGGATGCCCTGTTCAACAAGGATGGCGACCGGTTTGAAATCAGCCCCGGCATGGTTGCCACCGTCGATATTCATACCGGCAGCAAGACGGTGCTTGAATATCTCATCAAGCCTTTCAATCGCGCCGCCGAGGCACTGCGTGAGCGTTGATTTAAACAATAACACACGAAAGATGGCGCACTTCCGTGCCATGGTCCCCTCAAGGGAAGCTTTGCCGGCCTGCATTGGCCGGACACACATGAAGACATAAAGACCGGATCGAAAGATGGATCATCTGTCGCCTTTGTTCACACGTCTCAAACAGGCAATCCAGCCTTTGATCCGGCCGCTACCGGAGGATTTTCCGCCCTGTGTTCTGTTTGTCTCGTTTACGGATCGGACACGAAGGGCCGTAACCCACCACGTTACTGGCGATGATTTCGAGACCTGCTGGAACGGTCTTCAGAAAATCGTCGCGGAGGATCAAAGCTTTTCAAACCCCATTCAGGATTTGCGTGTGGATTGGGTTGAATATGTCGAGCCTATGAGCTGGGCAGAGCTGGCCTTGCGCATGAGCCGCACCAAGCGCAATTATTTCCGCTATGGCCTGACGCTTGACCGCAGCTTCCGCCATGCCTTTCTCGAAACGGAACTCAACGCCAATGCCATGCTTTATGGTGGGGTCAAGATTGGTCAGGCAACGATCAATGAAGGCAATTTCTTGCGCTATGCCCGCATGCGTTATGGCCTGACAAGGCTAGACCGCCCAGATGACGGGGAAGTCATCCGCTTTTCAACCCTTGCCGCCTATACGTCACGCGATGACGAGGAAGTCTATCATATTGCCGGGGCAGGGCGGGAGGCTGGCCGGCGTATCATAAAGAAACTTCAACCGGATGACATATTGCAGCTGATCCGCAAGGGCAGCCAATATCTTGCGACTCAGGTCAATGATGAGGGGCGCTTCATCTATGGCTGGCATCCCTGTTTTGACCGGGAAATCCCGTTTTATAACAGTCTGCGCCATACCAGCACGCTCTATTCGATGATAGAGGCTTGGGAGATCACGCAGGATCCGGCGCTCAAACAGGCGATCGACCGCGGTCTGCATTATCTGACCACGACATTGATCAAGCCATTGCAGGTTGAGGGCGGAGAGATTGCCGTTCTCGTTGAGGCCGATGGCGAGATCAAGCTTGGCGGCAATGCCGTTTGCCTGCTGGCGCTCAGCAAATACAGTGCCGTTACAGGCACCACAGCCTATCATCCGCTGCTGGAGAAATTGGCGTTAGCCATTTCTGCCATGCAGGACCCGGAAACGGGCGCCTTTTCACATGTCTATTCCTATCCGGATTTCAAACTGAAACAGAAATTTCGCATCATTTATTATGATGGCGAAGCAGCCTTCGGCATGATGCGGCTCTATAATCTGACCGGGGATCAACGTTGGCTCGATCTGGTGGAAAAGGCTTTTGGCCATTTCATCAAGGCTGAGCACTGGAAGGCGCATGATCACTGGCTGTCTTATGCCGTGAACGAACTGACGCGCTACCGTCCGAAACGCGAATATTATCAGTTCGGCATTGATAATTTTAAGGATTATCTGGATTTTGTCGCCAATCGCATCACCACTTTCCCGACGCTTCTGGAACTGATGATGGCCGCCACCGCCATGGTGTCGCGCATTGCGGCGGATCCGGATTATGCCCCTCTGCTTGACCAGCTTGATCTGGAAAAATTCCATGCTGCGCGCGAAGCACGCGCGCATTATCTGCTCAACGGCCATTTCTGGCCGGAATTTGCCATGTTCTTTGCCAATCCGCAGCGCATGGAGGGCAGTTTCTTTATCCGCCATCATGCTTTTCGCGTGCGTATTGACGATGTCGAGCACTATTTGTCCGGCCTTGTTGCCTATTATAAATATCGCAAGGCTGAAGCTGAAGTAGAGTTGGAAAATCTATCAGAAACAGGCGCCGTTAAGTCTGGTATGCCGGTATGGGATGCCAGGACGTTGCAAACCGTCACAGGTGGAGAATGGCAGGTCGCACCACAGGAAAACTGGTCGGCGACCGGACTGTGCATTTACGGCAAGAGTTACCAGCCTGGCAATGTAGCCGTATTGCGGCATGGGCCAAATGAAAAAGGCATGATCTTATATACAGTTACTGGCCTCACACCGAAGCCAGCCGCAATTGTCACAAGCAAGATCGACGAAAAGATCGTTTCCCTAGGCGTCCCTGTTTTAAAGGTTGCAGATACCGGCAATGCCATTCTTGCGCTCGGCAAGCATGCACGTGATCGTTTTGCCGGGCCAGTCATTGGCATCACCGGAAGTTCCGGCAAGACAACGACGGTTGCAATGATGGCGCATGTTCTCAAGGCTTTTGGCAAGGTTGAAAGCACGCGCAACAACGCCAATCTTCCACATGGTGCATCGTGGAATCTCGCTTCCTTCGACCCGGCTGCGGATTTTTTTGTCTCGGAAATGGCCATAGGCCGCATGGGGCTGACTGCGCGTATTGTGCGGCCGACGGTTGCAGTCTTCATGAATGTTTCGGCTGCGCATCTCGGCGAAAATACGACTCTGCGTGACATTGCCAGAACCAAGGCGGCGATATTTTCAGGCATGACACCGGGTGAAGTCGCAGTCCTGAACCGCGACATGCAGGAGTGGGATACTGTCCATGATGCTGCATTAAAGGCTGGCCTTAAAGTCATCACCTACGGCCAGTCTGAAGGGGTTGATTATCAGCTCGTCGCCTATAATGAGACCAGCAATCTGAGCCTGATCAAAACACCAACCGGACAATACCAGATTCACCTGAAGGCAGCAGGCAAACATATGGCATTGAATGCGCTGTCAGTCATTGCCACTGTTGAATCCTTTGGACTTGATATTGAAAAAGCCCTGGCGCAACTTGCCAGTTTTACGCCTTTGGCCGGCCGTGGTGAAAAAAGCCGGATTGTGTTCTGCGGCCAAGCGATTGATATTATTGATGACGCATATAATGCCAATCCCGACTCCATGCGGGTTGCCCTTGAGCGTCTTGATCATGAAAAATCCGCAAAACGGCGCATTGCTGTATTGGGAGAAATGGCGGAACTTGGACCAAAGGCGCAAGAGCTGCACAAGAGTCTGGCAGACAGGATCAACAAGAGCTCGATAGACCGCATTTACGTTGTTGGCGCTCTTTATGCGGATTTCTGGCAGGCCCTTGATGAACGGAAACGTGGCCATTACGCAGAAAATCTCGATGCACTGAAACTGCAGTTGATTGCGAATTTAAGCACGGACGATGCTGTATTGTTCAAAGGCTCGAACAGTACGAAAATGCATGAACTGGTCGACTGGGTGAAAACCCATGATCAGAACGAGGCTCATCAGCCTTGATGTGGCGGGAGACGGTATCGTCAGAAAGAAGATGACAGCCACCGCAAAGAGACATCTGCTATGAGAACGGAAACTCTGCCTCTTGCAACTGGCCATCATCTGGACTCATGAGCGCAGATAGACTTTGGCACAGATTCCGTTTGGATATGGGAAATAAACCATTGAAGCGACAGCGTGCTTCGTTTAGATAGCGGGTGACTGCGCATTTCATGGCATCGTTTATGCACCCGTAGCTCAGTTGGATAGAGTGCTGCCCTCCGAAGGCTGCTGTCAAGGGTGCACGCGTGAACTGAAGACGAAAAAAATGAAGTGAATACAGGAGTTTAAGAGCCGAGCCACAAACCACCGAGATGGCGAAAATTTCCACGTAAGCAGCGCGTAAGCAGTTTAGAGGAAACGGTGGCGGGAAAACGGATGACGTAGCGCACGGTTGAGATGCGGCGTTGATCTGTTGGCGAAGCGATGATGATGTCGGCCGAATCCGTTGACCTTCAGTGGTCGTTCGGGCTAGGCAAAATAGAGCATGCACCCGTAGCTCAGCTGGATAGAGTGTTGGCCTCCGAAGCCAAAGGTCACAGGTTCGAATCCTGTCGGGTGCGCCATCTTCCTCTTAATGGCTCAGGGTCGAGCGGTCGCTCCCCATCAAAAGCAGCCTAACTTCAAATCGCCAGGAGCAGTCCGAGAGGCGCCGCAAGATTGGGGCGACTACGGATTCATATCACCTTCCCACTTCCCTCGCCAGGCGACCGGATCGCAGCCCGCCACGATGGGACCACACACTACCTCACAGTCATTTGCGTGCATCGTCGGCCCAAGCGCTTGGGAGATGAAGAAGGGCCGGATGTAACGACATCTCCCTTCGCCGAGGTTGTAGCAAAGTGGACAAGAGCGGGCTAATACTTCGTTCCAGTCGCGGCGGCGGAGCGAGTGCTTGAAGTTCCCTTAGATAAAAGACACTTGTCTGGAGACTTCTGGTCAAGTGTCAGTACAGTCTGCGCCGACACATCACTACGGACGTTATCGCCGGCACTATCCAGCAGACGATACGCCTACGCACCCAGAAATAGCGCATTTCGAGCGTCCGCAAATAAAAACCGGCTATATAGCTTGAAGGTCGTCCCTCTCGAATTCCTATGCAGCTGCATCCTAGAAATGGCTGCGCGCTGGAGCGCAAAGGGAGCGCTCGTCGGGGATGACTGGAAATGATCGGGGTAAAAAAGAGCAGAATAGGTCGCCGCGCTCTCAGAAGGAGCCAAATAGCGGCGGGCTTGGCTTGCTGCTTATCCTGGCAATCACGGCGATCGGCGTCGGGTACGTTGGCTACCGGCTGACGCTCGTCTTCGGCCTGATCTGACTAACGATCCCGGCGCGTCATGCGGTTAGACGAGCAGTCGCGAGAGCATATTGGGCGCTACGGCATCAAGCTGGTGGTCGCCGCGGCAATCGCTCATATTCTGAAGAGCGAGAATTTTCTCGCGAGCTTCTCATTGTGGATCGGCATATACGGCGTAATGGCCGTCGCGTACGCCATTCATCGTGGCGAGCGGTTCGGCAAGACCAGCTTCACCTACTGGGATGAAGCACTCTGGTTGGCAGCGACCGCACTAGGCCTCTATATTTTCAGTGGTCATCAGGCGACGGTGTAATCGGCTGCATCTCTTGGTTCAAAGAAATCGTGCGGCTGCGTCGCCAACGCCTGACAACTCGATCTTCAGTTCCTGACCGGGAAGAATTTGCAGCAGCATCGGGATGATCGATCCGGTTGCTACGATATCGCCGGCGCTGAGATAATTGCCTCTGGCGATCAGGTCATTCACGAGCCAGAGCGCAGAGTTAATCGGATCAACCAGCCCCTCTCCCGATGCCGACTGAAACACTGGAACGTTGTTGATCGACGCTCGCATGTCGATTCTGTCCATGGCCTCCAGGCCTGTTGGCTCATGATATTTGTCGACGATCGTCGAAACATGAAACGCGTAGTCAGCGATCGCGGCCAGGTGTGGTTGCCCAGTCAGGTGACCACGTCGCCCAACAAGACCAATAGCGGGTTGGTAGCTCAGGACTGCCTTGCAAAACTGATCGCGGGTGATGGGCCAATGGTCAGCGCCCAGGGGGCCTCCTATCGTGAAGACGATTTCGCATTGTGCCCCGATGAAGCCTTGGGGAAGCCGAAACGGCCCGTGGGAGTCCTGAAGAACTGATCCCACAGGGATCGGGCAGTAGATGGGACTGGTAAGGCCAAGCGTGCCGCGGATGGCGGGGCAAGTGCCTATCAGGGCGTAGCCTACCGCGTCATTGGCGAAGGCTGAGATTGCTGCTGACTGCACCACCCAGGCGTCATCCTCGCTTCGAAGCAGATCGAACGGGATGCCTGAGGTAATTCCCTGCCGACGGTTTTGGCAAAGCAAGTTAGCGAGATAATCGAGGTTCTGGTCAATCATAGAAGCACACTCCCGTGCGAGAGAGGGCGCAAAGTCGTGATCAGTCAAATAAAAATCCGGCTATATGAGTACGTATATTTTTGTCAGGGCTTTTTCTTATGAAAATACTATCGCAGCGCGGCTGAGCTCCCGTCGAAATAATATACGGCTCTATTTAGCTTGAGGGTCCCGCCAAACCGGAAGGATCTGAAGGTATGAAGCCGCTTAAACCGTCCCTCGCACCCGCCGCTACGGCCACAGCCGAGGCCGGTCGTTCAACAAGACCGCGGTCTGAGCGTCGGAGGACGCTTTGCCGGGGCGCAGTTGGTGCGGTCGCGATCATGGCCGGTTCGGTGATGGGTCTTGGCCAGTCAGCGGCTGAACCCCTGAGTGCTCCGAGCTTTGGTGGCCCTCTGCGCCCGAACTTCGATCCGATGAGTACGGATGCGGGCATGTTTGGTCGCCTTCATATCACCGGCCAGCTCACAGGCATCGGTAATGCGCAGATGAACGGCATTCCTGGCGTCGATCCCCGAACGACGGATCCCCTCGTCGATATCGGCAATGCCCAAATTCAGGTGCAGACAACCGGGGCGCCCTTGACGTTCTTCGTCCAGGGCGGTGTCTACTCGCTGCCTTCTTTGGGCTCGGCCTATACCCGCGCAACCGACGTCACCGATCAGTTGTACGGGCCCGTGCCAGTTGCCTATGGCAAGCTCGAGCTGTCACCGAATTTCTCGGTGCAGGCGGGTTTGCTGCCGACGTTGATCGGCGCGGAATCGACCTTCACGTTCCAGAATATGAATATCGCGCGCGGCCTGCTCTGGAATCAGGAGCCGGCCATCAGCCGCGGTGTGCAGGTGAACTATGGCAATGGACCGCTCAACGCCTCGGTGTCGGTCAACGATGGTTTCTACTCAGGGGATTACAACTGGGTATCCGGTCTGTTGTCTTATGCGGCGACGCCGTCGAGCACGATCACGCTGGTCGCCGCAGGCAATTTTGCAGAGTCCGGCAAGACCGGCGCGGCGACGCCTCTGGCGCAGAACAACAGCAGCATCTTCAATGTGATCTACACCTATGCCGACGGCCCGCTGACGCTCCAGCCCTACCTGCAATACACAACGGTCCGCTCGGACAGGGACATCGGGATCGACCGCTCGGCGGAAACATTCGGCGGAGCGCTGCTGGCTCGATATGCCATCAATGAGAATTTCTCGATCGCTGGACGCGCCGAGTATATCGCTTCAAGCGGAGGAGATTGCGGCGTCGCCACAGACTGCGCCCCCACCAATCTGCTTTACGGGCCGAAAAGCAGGGCATGGTCGCTGACAGTGACGCCGACCTACCAGCGCGGGATCTTCTTCGCGCGCACAGAGCTCTCGTACACCCGCATTGATCGGGTCGCCGAGGGCTATGGCTTTGGGTCCAATTTCGACAAGCGCGACCAGGTTCGCGGGATGTTCGAGACTGGGGTGCTTTTCTAGGACGGGCGCGGGCGGAAATGCGGAGCCATCGGCTCCGCAAACGCTCTGCTTGCGTAGGTGAAATATGGGTTTGGAACAGATCAACTCGAAACTGGAGGCGCCTCAGGCCGCAGCGACTGTGTATCCGGTCCTGCCCGTTCTCTGGGTCTATCGGAACTATGATGATCGCTGGACTGTGCATCTTGAAGGCGAAGACTCCGAATGGTGCCACCCCACGCGCAATGATGCGGTCGGTGCAGCAAGGCTGATAGGCGAGAGTTACGGCTGCTATCGTCTCTATCTGCAGCTGTCAGACGGCCGCTTCTGCCAGGAGATGATGAACCTCAGTCGACGGCGCGAACCGCGCCAGGTTGACACACGTGAGGGCGAAAATTGAGTCAGGCTGTACTAAGCAAGCGCCAAGTCTCCCGTCACCTCATCCGCTGCGGTGTGGAAATCATCGTTCTGGTGGTAATCGCCGGTTGCGCTGTTTTTGCTGCCGCAGGCCCCAGCATCTATCTGGTGCTCAGCAATGGCGGCTGAATGCAGATTTGCAGGTCGTCCCGCTCACCCCAGATTGCGGCGGTCGAAACCGAAGTTCAGCAAACGCGAGCGACGCCGTAGATCAGAATACCTGCTCCTGATGTTTGCTGCGAGCTGTGCCGCGGTGCAGGTCGTAGCCATAGTTTTTCTGAGAGCGGCATGATGACACGCCCTGCTGCTCCCGCTTTCCAACCCGACGACCCAAGACTTGGTTTGGGCGAAAGTCCTCTGAATGCGCTGGCAAGCCTGAGGACTCAATTGGCGATGGCTCGAGTTCTCAAGGAACACCACATCTGGCTGGCTGTGAGGATTATCGAGGAGCGCGAAGACCAGCCGCAGTTTCGACGGTACCGCAGGCTCCGTGATCTGCTCGAAGCAGATGCCTTGCTTGAAACGGTTATCGAACTTGGAACTCATCTGCAGCCAACACGGCGCCCCTGGTCGATGGGCCGCTCGGGAGATCGTTGGTGCTGTCGCGTGGCGTGGAACGACCGAGGTAATTTGCGCAGGTGCATGGGCCGACACGACGATCTGGCGGCTGCCATGCTGATCGCCTTGCTGGGCTCCCTCGATCGTCGCCAGCGCCGCCCAAAAGAACTCTCGAAAGGTGGAGAAGAGGCAGCATGAGGCCCAATGGCGACCCTCCGCTATTCGGCGGTCTGATGACCGCACTTGTCACCCCATATAAAGGCGAAGCTATCGATTTTGAGGCTTTGGCCGAGCTTGCCAACTGGCAGATTGACCAGGGCGCGCGGGGCCTTGTCGCGTGCGGCACCACGGGCGAGTCGCCGACACTGTCTCATTCGGAATGGGCGGCGGTGATCCGGTTATGCGTCGAGGTCTCCAATGGCCGTGTGCCGGTGATCGCCGGCTCGGGGACAAACGACACCCGGCGTACCGTGGAGTTGACCCACGAGGCAGGTCGTCTTGGCGCAGACGGTGCTTTGGTGGTAACGCCTTACTATAGTCGGCCGAGCCAGGAAGGCCTGTTCCGGCATTTCGAAAGCGTCGCGCAATCCGCGGAGCTGCCGATCATCATCTATAACGTGCCTTCCCGGACGGCCGTCGATATCAGGATCGAAACGCTTGACCGCCTTGCGCACCTGGCCGGTCTTGTCGGCATCAAGGACGCAAGCGGAGATCCGACGCGGGTAAGCACGATGGCCCTCCGCTTTGGCGATCGTTTCACCCAACTTTCCGGACATGATCGATCGATGCTGGCTTTCATGACGACTGGCGGCGATGGCGCGATTTCGGTCGTTTCGAACGTCGCTCCGATGCTGACCGCGGCGATGATCGGCGCGGTACGACGTGGTGATTACCTCGAAGCTCGGCGGATCAACGCCCATCTCTACCCGTTGTTCGAGGCGCTGGAGCTTGAAACCAATCCATGCCCGGTCAAGCTCGCGTTGCACTGCGCGCGAGGCTATTCTCCTGCTGTCCGACTACCATTGGTGGAAGTGAGCGAAAGTACGGCAGAGAGAATTCGCGCTGCTATGGCCGATATCGACGCTCTGACGATCGATACCTCTCTGGTCGCCGAGCGGTCTCTCGCCCCCTCTCGGCCTAGGCAGGCTTCCCCTATACCAACAGCATGACGATGCTGTGTTCTCCAATGAAAATACTATGGAATTCAGCTTTCCGTAAAATGGAGAACAAATACCGAGATCGCTAAATTCAACGTATCGGCAAAGATAGTCTCTGACTCAACAAATTGGAGCGCCTGCCGATACCAAGAAAGGATCTTTGCGATGTACCCTCGTGGCTACTATTTCTATGCAATGCAACAACTGAACAAGCCGGGCGCTCGTCAAGCGGATGGCGAGGTCAAGGCCATCGTGCGCTCGGATGAGCCGATGGCGGATGTCGGAATGTTCCTGCGGCTCGGAGCCGTGATGGCGGTCGTGATCGCGGCTGTCGCCATGGTGACCTCACTGTCCGGCTAACGCGCCACGACGCCCACAGCTCCGTCTTCAACGAACAATCAGGATCATCCACCATGGCAAGCGCCATTCAACCGAAAGAGCCTCCTCAACCTCTGAATCATTTCTTTGTCGGGCAGGACAAACGAGGATGCTGGACCGTCCGCGATGAGCGCAACCTCGTCGGCGGCTGCTTCGTCAGCAAGGATGCAGCGATTCATTTCGCCCGCCAGGAAAGCAACAATGTGCCAGGCGCCGTGATCTGCATGAGCGACAACCAGCGCCTGAGCCTTGATCCACTGTTTGGGCACCGCGCTGCCGCTTAGCCGACGGGGGCCGCGTTGCCCCGCATTGCTCACCCGATGGTGTCGCGTTAGCGGGCCAATCAGGCTTCAATAACAGCGTCTCGAAACGAAGGATGCAAAGCCCGCCGACTGGGCTGAGTCGGCGGGCTAACTTTTTGGTCAGCGACGGTTCACGACTAGATATCGACTAGATCCTATGGATTTTTTATATCCTGGGCCGAAATTACTATTAGATTCATATTTCTTGGGGCCTTGCCCTCTCTCGAACCTATATGCGGTTCGCGTCCATATTCCCGCCAAATTCCTCCTCCGGCACCCGCGCCTACGCACGGGAGCGCTGGAAGAATTATAGCTGTGGCTTGCCAGGTTTTCCGTCTTGGCTGGCCATTCGTATCAACTTCGGCGCCGGAGGCGAAAGCAATGGACGTTATTGTGCTGGCAATAGGTGTTGGATTTTTCGCTCTGATGTTTGGATACATCAGAATTTGCGAAAAGCTCTGACCGGGAGAAATCAATCATGATCTTAGAATACTTCCTCGGAGCAGCCGTTGCGGTCTTTGTGACTGGCTATCTGCTCTATGCCCTCGCTCGTCCCGAGCGGTTCTGATCAAGATAGTAGCTCGGAAAGAAACCACCGATGACAATAAATGGATGGATACAGATCCTGGTCTTTGCCGGGATCATCATCGCGCTGGTGAAGCCGCTCGGCGGCTATCTCACCCGCGTCTTGAACGGCGAGCGTACAATCCTTTCGGCCATTATGGGGCCACTCGAACGGGGACTGTACCGTGTCGCTGGAACGAATGAGAAAGAGGAGCAGCATTGGACGACCTATGCGCTGGCCATGCTGCTCTTCAACCTCGCGGGCTTCACGGTTCTCTACCTCGTTCAACGCCTCCAGGGAGGGTTGCCGTTCAACCCTCAGGGACTGGGAGCGATTGAGCCGACCAGCGCTTTCAATACCGCTGTCAGCTTCATGACCAATACCAACTGGCAGGGCTATGGCGGCGAAACCACCATGAGCTATTTGACCCAGATGGCGGGGCTTACCGTGCAGAACTTCGTGTCGGCAGCGACAGGCATTGCGATTGCGGTCGCGTTGATCCGCGGGTTCTCTCGGGCATCCGGCAAAACGGTGGGCAATTTCTGGGTCGATCTAACCCGCATCACGCTCTACGTCTTGTTGCCGATCTGCTTTGTCGGCAGCCTGGTTCTGGTCTGGCAGGGCGTTCCGCAGAACCTCAACCCATACACCATCGCAACAACCGTCGAGGGCGCGCAGCAAACCATCGCTCAGGGTCCGGTCGCGTCGCAGATGATGATCAAGCATCTGGGAACGAACGGCGGCGGCTTCTTCAACGTCAACGCTTCGCACCCGTTCGAAAACCCGAATGCCTTCACCAACCTCATCCACATGGTCTCGATCTTTGCTATCGGCGCTGCTCTGACCAACGTGTTTGGTCGCATGGTCGGCAGTGAGAAGAAAGGCTGGGCTATCTTCACCGCCATGGGCGTCCTGTTCCTCGCCGGTGTCGCAATTACCTATTGGGCCGAGGCTGCCGGCAATCCGATTCTCCATTCGCTTGGCCTTGAGGGCGGCAACATGGAAGGAAAGGAAACCCGTTTCGGTATCGTCACGTCGGCGCTCTTTGCAGTCGTTACGACCGCTGCGTCGTGCGGCGCGGTCATAGCCATGCACGACAGCTTTATGCCGCTGGGCGGGATGATCCCGATCATCAACATGATGCTCGGCGAGATCATTATTGGCGGTGTCGGCGCAGGTTTCTACGGCATCATCCTGTTCGTCGTCGTCGCGATCTTCGTTGCAGGGCTCATGGTCGGGCGTACACCCGAGTATCTCGGCAAGAAGATTGAGGCGAAGGAAGTGAAGATGGCCATGCTGGCCGTCTTGTGCCTGCCTCTTTCGATACTTGGTTTCACCGCGATTGCCGTAGTGCTCGACACGGGCGTGGCCTCGATGGCGAACGCAGGTCCACACGGATTCTCCGAGGTCCTTTACGCCTACACTTCCGGCACCGCGAACAATGGATCGGCCTTTGCAGGTCTTTCCGCCAACACGCCCTGGTACAACATCACCATTGGCCTGGCGATGTTGATGGGACGCTTCATGGTGATCGTTCCGGCGCTGGCTATCGCTGGCTCCTTGGCCGCCAAGAAAACGGTTCCCGAGTCCAGCGGCACCCTACCTACGACCGGGCCTCTGTTTGTCGGTCTTCTGGTGGGCGTGATCCTGATCGTCGGCGGCCTGACGTTCTTCCCTGCCTTGGCGCTGGGTCCGATCGTCGAGCACTTCGCCATGTTGGCGGGCCAGACTTTCTGAGAACCGCGATGACGGCCAAATGGCTGAGATCGATCCGGTTTGTCGTGAACCCTCGCTCCTTGTTTCAGGAGCGAGGGGCGGCCAGACCGCTTAGAGCATCGACGATCATTCTCGGCATGACACTGGCTTTGGGGGGCGTGGTGCTCCTCGCCAAACTTATCACTGAATTGCTCGCGGCGGCGTGACCGAGTGGTTGGCCCCCAAGAACAAACTCGCTGGAGTTTCTTATGAACCAGTCCAAATCCGCGAGCATGCTGGACGCTCGCATACTCGTTCCGGCCATAGGGGATGCGTTTCGGAAACTGAATCCGAAAAGCCTCGCTAAAAACCCGGTCATGTTCGTCGTCGCCGTCGTGTCGGTCCTGACGACGGTGCTTCTACTCAAGGACATTGCTACAGGAGCCGAAAGCGTCGGCTTCTCTCTGCAGATCGTGTTGTGGCTATGGTTCACCGTGCTGTTTGCCAATTTCGCAGAGGCCGTGGCCGAAGGGCGCGGCAAGGCGCAGGCTGAATCGCTTCGGCGTACCCGCACGGAGACCCAGGCCAAGCTGCTCTCGAACGGCGGCTCCGACTACAAAATGGTGCCGGGCGCCACGCTAAAGGTCGGTGACGTTGTTCTCGTCGAACCGGGCGACATCATCCCCTCTGATGGCGAAGTCATCGAGGGTGTGGCCTCGGTGAACGAAGCGGCGATTACGGGCGAGTCAGCTCCGGTCATCCGCGAGTCTGGCGGGGATCGCTCTGCCGTCACTGGTGGCACCCAGGTCCTTTCCGACTGGATCAAGGTCCGGATCACGGCTGCGGCCGGCTCGACCTTCATCGACAAGATGATCGCTCTGGTCGAAGGCGCCGAACGCCAGAAGACGCCGAACGAGATCGCGCTCAACATCCTGCTTGCAGGGATGACGTTGATCTTCGTATTGGCCGTGGTGACCATCCCGAGCTTCGCGACCTATGCGGGTGGGTATGTTCCCATCATCGTTCTGGTCGCCCTGTTCGTCACGCTGATTCCGACGACCATTGGCGCGCTGCTGTCGGCCATCGGCATTGCCGGTATGGACCGGCTGGTCCGCTTCAATGTACTCGCCATGTCCGGCCGTGCCGTTGAAGCCGCCGGCGACGTCGACACGCTGCTACTCGACAAGACCGGCACGATCACGCTCGGCAACCGTCAGGCGAGCGAGTTCCGGCCGATCCGGGGCGTCACTGAAAAGGAGCTCGCCGATGCAGCTCAGCTTGCTTCGCTTGCCGACGAAACGCCGGAAGGTCGTTCGATCGTCGTGCTCGCCAAGGAAAAATACGGCATTCGCGCACGCGACATGGCCAGCCTGAACGCGACTTTCGTCCCGTTCACAGCGCAGACCCGTATGAGCGGTGTCGACCTGGAGGGCTCGTCAGTCCGTAAAGGCGCGGTCGATGCGGTCTTGAAGCATGTGGAACTCGCCACGGTCGCGACCGGCAGCCCGCGTGCTTCCGCTGAAAGCGTCCGTGAGCTCCAGGGCATCGCCGACGAGATCGCTAAGGCAGGCGGCACGCCGCTCGCCGTGGTGAAGGATGGCCGCCTCCTCGGCGTCATCTATCTCAAGGACATCGTCAAGGGCGGCATCAAGGAGCGCTTTGCCGAGCTGCGCCGCATGGGCATTCGTACGGTGATGATCACCGGCGACAATCCGATGACCGCGGCTGCTATCGCCGCCGAGGCTGGGGTCGATGACTTCCTGGCGCAGGCGACGCCGGAGAACAAGCTGGCGCTGATCCGCGAGGAACAGGCCAAGGGCAAGCTGGTCGCCATGTGCGGCGACGGCACCAACGACGCTCCGGCGCTTGCCCAGGCGGATGTGGGTGTGGCCATGAACACCGGCACGGTCGCAGCCCGCGAGGCCGGCAATATGGTGGATCTCGACAGCGATCCGACCAAGCTGATCGAGATCGTGGAAATCGGCAAGCAACTGCTGATGACCCGCGGCGCGCTGACGACCTTCTCGATCGCCAACGATATCGCGAAGTACTTCGCGATCATCCCGGCGATGTTCCTGGCGTTCTATCCGCAGCTTGGTGCGCTCAACATCATGGGCCTAGCTTCGCCGCAGAGTGCTATCCTGTCCGCGATCATCTTCAATGCCCTCATCATCGTGGCGCTGATCCCGCTGTCGCTGAAAGGCGTGAAATATCGAGCGATCGGAGCCGGGTCGCTGCTGTCCCGGAATCTTCTGATTTACGGACTGGGCGGCATTCTCGTGCCCTTCGCCGGCATCAAGCTCATTGACATGGCCATCACAGCCGCTGGCCTCGTTTAGTCGAAAGCGGTCACCAGAGACACAATCCGCGAAGCGACATCTACCAGCAGCGGACCATTCAGGACAGAAACGATGCTCAAGCAAATCAGACCCGCGATTTTCTTTATTGTCGCACTAACCGTCATTACCGGACTCATCTACCCCCTTACCGTGACCGGTATCGCGCAAGCTATTTTTCCCCAACAGGCAAATGGGAGCCTGATCGAACGTGAAGGCGTGGTCATAGGCTCCGAACTGATCGGCCAGAATTTTGCCAGCGAGCGTTACTTCCACCCCCGTCCCTCTGCAGCCGGTTCAGATGGCTACGATGCTGGCGCCTCCAGCGGCTCCAATCTTGGTCCCACCAGCCAGGCGCTTCGCGATCGTGTCGCTGCGGATACCGAGGCATCACGCGCGGAGAACGGTGGCGCAGCGGTCCCCATGGACCTTGTTACGGCCTCTGGTAGTGGCCTCGATCCCCATATTACGCCTGAGGCCGCCTACTTCCAGGTGGGCCGTGTCGCCAGAGCGCGCGGCATCGATCAGGCCGCGGTGCGCGCACTGGTCGATCAGCACGTCGAGCCGCGCATACTCGGCTTCCTGGGCGAACCCGTGGTCAATGTTCTCAAGCTGAATCTGGCGCTCGACGGCGCCAATAGAGGCTGAATGAAGATGTCAGGACGGCTATAATAGCCGTCCTGACCGTTGATCTGGAGCCAATAAGTGTCTGACGACCCAATACGAGAGCAGAGCCGACCATCGCCCGATGCGTTGCTGGAAAGCGCGCAGCGTGAGACGCGCGGCCACCTCAAGATCTTTCTGGGGGCGGCGCCGGGTGTGGGCAAGACATATGAGATGCTCATGTCGGGCCGGGCTCAGCGGGCCGATGGCGTCGACGTGGTCATCGGGGTTGTCGAGACCCACGGGCGGGCCGAGACCGAAGCTCTGGTGGAAGGGTTCGAGATCATTCCGCGCCGAACGGTGCCCTATCGAGGGCATGTGCTCGATGAAATGGACATTGACGCGATCCTGGCGCGTAAGCCGGCGCTCGTTCTGGTGGATGAACTCGCCCATACCAACGCCCCCGGCAGTCGCCACCCCAAGCGCTATCTCGATGTCGAGGAACTGCTTGCCAACGGCATAGACGTCTACAGCACGCTCAACATCCAACACGTCGAGAGCCTCAACGACGTTGTGGCCCAGATCACACGGATCCGGGTGCGGGAGACCGTTCCGGACTCCATCATCGACCGCGCTGACGACATAGAGATCATCGACATCACGCCGGGCGACCTGATCAAGCGCTTGAACGAGGGCAAGGTCTACCTGCCCAAGACAGCCAAGCGCGCGACACAGAACTACTTTTCGCCGAGCAACCTGACGGCCCTTCGTGAGTTAGCGCTGCGGCGCACAGCGCAACGGGTCGATGACCAGTTGGTCACTCATATGCAGGCGCATGCGATCGCCGGGCCGTGGTCGGCCGGCGAACGCGTCTTGGTTTGCATCAACGAACGCCCCGGAGCGATGGCGCTTGTCCGCTATGGCCGCCGTCAGGCGGACCGCTTTCGTGCGCCATGGGCTGCGGTTCACGTCGAGACGAGCAAGGATGCCCGACTCTCTGAGCAGGATAAGGACAAGATTGCCAGCGCCCTGCGTCTCGCTGAACAGCTCGGGGCCGAAGCGATCACCTTACCCGGCGAGAATGTTGCGCAAGAAATTCTGACCTACGCATCCACCAACAACTACACACACGTCATCGTCGGCATGCCGACCTCGCCGAGGTGGCGGGAGATTTTCGTAGGCTCCGTTTCGCATGACCTGATCCGCGCTAAAACGGATGTCAGCGTGCATGTCATCTCGCCGGGCAATGGCGAGGAAACGCGATCTCCAGCGACAGTCAGCGCGCGGCCCAAACGACGTATCGACTTCGGCCACTATCTGTGGAGTTCGCTTTACGTCGCCATGGCGTTGGGCATCGGAATGGCGCTTTCGCGCTTTTTGGATGTACGCAACATCGCCCTCGTCTTTCTGATGGCCGTGCTGGCCTCGGCGATGGGCGGCGGCCTTTGGCCAGCTTTGTTCGCATCCGTGGTCGGCGCGCTGGTCTTTAACTTCTTCTTCCTCGAACCTCGCTACACGCTGGATATCGGCGATCCGGAAAGCGTCGTCGCCTTTGCATTTTTTCTCGGCGTCGCAGTTATCGCCAGCAATCTGGCGGGCCGGGTTCAACGGCAAGCCGTGACGGCGCGCCAGCGGGCCAAAACGACCGAGGGCCTGTATCTCTTCAGCAAGAAACTCGCCGGTGCCGGTACGCTGGGCGACGTGCTTTGGGCAACGGTGTACCAGATCGCATCCATGTTGCAGGTCAGGGTCGTCGCCCTGTTGCCGGAGAATGGCCGCATCGCGGTCCAGGCGGGTTTTCCGCCCGATGACACGCTGGACGATGCCGACATTGCCGCGGCCCAATGGGCCTGGGAGCATGACAAGCCCGCAGGACGCGGGGCGGATACGCTGCCGGGCGCCAAGCGCCTTTACCTGCCGTTGAAAACCGGCCGAACGCAGGTCGGCGTCATTGGGCTGGACAATGACAAACAGGGGCCGGTTCTGACGCCGGTTGAACAGCGACTTTTCGACTCGCTCGCCGATCAGGCGGCTCTAGCGATCGAACGAATTCAGCTTGTGGCGGACGTCGATAACGCCCGTCTGGCTGCCGAAGCAGACAAGCTGCGATCTGCGCTGCTGACGTCGCTGTCGCATGATCTCAAGACACCTCTAGCGTCAATACTCGGATCTGCGGGAGCGCTACGGGATTACACGACTTCCTTGACGGAGTCCGGACGGGTCGAACTGCTGACGACGATCGTCGAAGAGGCCGAGCGACTCAACCGTTTCATCGCCAATCTTCTCGATATGACGCGGCTGGAATCCGGCGCTGCGGCTGTTTCGCTGACGCCGCTTTTCATAGGCGATAGTGTCGGCAGCGCCCTGCGGCGAGCTGAGAAGATACTGGCTCTCCACAAGGTCGACCTTGCGGTGCCGTCCGATCTGCCGATGGTCCGGCTCGATCCGGTCCTGTTCGAGCAGGTGCTCTTCAATCTTCTCGATAATGCTCGCAAGTACGCGCCGCCTGGCTCGCTGATTTCGATCAGGGCATGGGCCGAAGACAGTCAAGTTGTGCTGCAAATCGTCGATCAGGGGCCCGGTATTCCGCCCGACGATCTGGCAAGGATTTTCGACAGCTTCTATCGCGTCCGGAAGAAGGACCACGTCCAGGCTGGGACGGGGCTTGGTCTGTCTATCTGCAAGGGATTTGTCGAGGCGATGGGCGGGACGATTTTCGCAACCAATCGGGCCGACAGACATGGCGCCATTTTCACGCTGCGGTTTCCGATCGGACCGGAGCCCTCGACTTTGGAAGGAAGGATATGAGTACGTCCGTAGTCAAGATTCTCGTCGTCGACGACGAGCCGCCGATCAGGAAACTCCTGCGCGTTGGGCTGACGGCCGAGGGCTACGCCATGGTCGAGGCCGCAAATGGCGAGGAAGCCGTCGCGCTCATTGCCGAGGAGAAGCCCGATCTGATTCTGCTCGATCTTGGACTGCCCGACATCTCGGGCCATGACCTTCTTGAGAGGTGGCGTGCCGAACTCATCGAGCTGCCGATCGTCGTCCTCTCCAGCCGGACCGATGAAATGGGCATCGTAAAGGCGCTGGAACTGGGCGCCGACGATTATCTCACCAAACCATTCGGGATGCGCGAGTTGGCGGCGCGCATTCGGGTGGCGCTGAGGCACAAGCTTCAGCAACAGGGCGAACGCCCGATTTTCCAGGTCGGCGATCTCTCGGTCGACCTGGTGAAGCGGATCGTGAAGGTCGCAGACAAGGAGGTGAAGCTCTCACCCAAGGAATACGACATTCTGCGCGTCCTCGTGCAGCACGCGGGCAAGGTCATCACGCACCAGCACATTCTGAAGCATGTGTGGGGCGGCGCTACCGATGTCCAATATCTGCGGGTTTATGTCCGCCAGTTGCGGCAGAAGATCGAGGCCACACCCGATCAGCCGCAATATATCCTGACTGAAACAGGTGTCGGTTACCGCCTCCGTGAGCCGGAGCAGTGACTGCGCGCGCTCGTCTACGGGCGGGCGACTTAACGTGAGTATCCCTATGAACTTGTCATCTGCTATCGCACCAGAGGACGTGATCCTTGATCTATCAATCTCGACAAAAGCCGTCTTGATCAAGAAGCTGGCTGCACATGCGGCCGCTCGGACGGGCCTAACCGAGGAATCGATACTCACAGCTCTGCTAGGCCGGGAGCGGCTTGGGTCGACGGGCATCGGACATGGGGTCGCCATGCCTCATGCGCCAGTTCCGGGGCTCGAGACATCCTTTGCGGCGCTGATGGTGCTGAAGAAGCCGATCGATTTCGAGGCAGTGGACGACCTTCCGGTCGACGTTGTCTTTTTGCTTCTGTCGTCCCCCGAAAGCAGTAACGAGTATCTGAAGATACTCGCAGCAGTTGCCCGTAGGATGCGCGATGAGCAGGTCATGAAAATCTTGCGCGGCGCCAAGTCAGAGCATGCCGCTTATTCTATTTTGGTTGAGCAGCCGGGATGAGGGGTCTCGTACGTGCGGCTGCAGAAGTCGTAGAGGCTGAATGCATTTCTGGGATGGGATTGGCCGGGCTGACCATCCCAGCATCATGCCAGTTCTGTAGTTGCCATAACGTATTGATCTTGAGGCAATTATCACTTCCTCCGCCGATTGATTGAGGCGAGCGGATGGATGAGGAGAATTTGCACTGTGAGGACCCAACTTCTCCTCCAGGGCCCACGAAGATCCCTTTTGATTTGAGTTCGCTCCAGTTTGTCGTAGCGGCGGCTGAGCATCGCAGTTTTCGGCGTGCTGCGGATGCCCTCGGTCAGTATCCGGCGACCGTGAGCCGAGGCGTGCAGCGCGTTGAGGATGTGGTGGGGGTTTCGTTTTTCGAGCGCTGCCCGTCGGGTATCCGCCTTACAAATGCGGGAGAGCAATTTGTCGCCACCGTCCGCCCAGCCATCGACTTGATCATGCAGGCGACGCGAACTGCGGGAGCGGCCGGCCGCGGCGAAAACGGTAGTTTGAGTATTGGAGTTCTCACATCGCTTGCGGGCGGGTTTCTTAGAGAGCTGATCGAAAAGTATGCGCTTCTACATCCAAAGGTGGCCATAGAGATCAGGAATGGAGGACGGATAGAGCACATCGCCGCGCTACGGTCCCGTCAACTGGATATCGCTTTCTTCACAGGCAGTGGTGCGATCGCGGGATTTGAGACGGCTGAGCTCTGGCAGGAGCGGGTTCATGTAGCGCTATCGGCAGACCATCCTTTGGCCGAACGAGAAGCGATTGAATGGCCATGGCTTCGCGATCAGAAATTTCTGGTGACGAAATGCGCGCCTGGCCTCGAAGTCCACCATTATATCGTTCGCCGACTAGCGGATTACAGTACGTATCCCACCGTCAAAATCATGCCATGCAACCAGGAAACCTTGATGAACATGGTAGCGATCGGCCGAGGCATAACCGTTGTGTCGGCCGGCTGGCGCTCTGTCTCCGTCCCTCGGCTCATGCTCCGACCTCTGGTCGAGGACGAAGACATAGTACCGTTCAGCGCGGTTTGGGCGCCCGGCCGGGATAACCCGTCACTTCGGCGTTTTCTTTCGCTGGCGTCGAGTCTGGCGGCCAAAGGCGCTAGAGGGCGTCTGCATCGGTCCATCTGATCGTGCCGGACGGCAGTCGGGATCTCGCTCATTCGCGATTTCGGCGCGCCTTGGCGAACCCTCGGTCGGTTGCCATGAACCGTTCAAGCATCGGAACAATGAGCTTCTTGGGGTCGTCGACTGGCTGGCCGGATTCACGGGCGAGCGCCTCTGCGTACGAACTGAGGTCGCGGTGCAGAGCGCCGGGTAGATCCAGCGTTATCTTCACCGACTTATCCTCGATGATTGGGCCAAGCTTCAGTTTTGTCATTGGGTAGCTCCGTAAGGCTCGAGGACGAGATCGCGGGTGACGATGACGCGGACCGGGAACCCCGGCCGGATCGTCAACGTCGGCGCGACCTGCAACTGACGGCGGATGATCTGCTGGCCGGCGTCGTTGATGGTGTCCTGGGCTCCATCGCGAATAGCGCTCACCAGGCGGTCCTCGTCATCGACGGCCAGTTCCGTGCCGACGGCGAGAAGGGTCGAGAGACCGGCGGCCTTGGCGATATCCCACCAGTGATAATCCACGCCGTCTTCGAGGCCGGCATAGCCTTGCGTGTCAGCGCCAGGCTGGCGTTCGAGCACGATCGAGCGGCCGTTCGGCAGGATCAGGCGGTTCCAGACCAGCAGCACGCGGCGCTGTCCGAAGCCGACATCGTTGCTGTATTCGCCGATAATGCGGGTGCCCTGGGGTACGAGAAGGATTCGGCCAGTCGGGCTGTCATAGATATGCTCGGTGACCTGCGCAGTGATCTGGCCGGGCAGATCGGAGCGGATGCCGGTGATGAGCGCGGCGGAGATGACTGCGCCGGCCTGAAGCACATATGGCGACGCGGGAGCCATGACACGATCCGAGGCGACGGTGCGGCGATCGACACCGGCGTTGAGGAAGGCATTCTGCCGATCCTGAGCCGTCGGCGTTCCTGTCTGTCCCGGCAGGCCGAGGCCGGCGAGATTTGGACCGGCGCTGCCCGGAGACCCTCCTGCGGCTCCTCCCGCTCCCGGCCCGGACTGGAAAAAGACGCGGCTTGTGCGTGCGGCTTCCTCCTCGGCAAGGCGGCGTTGCTCCTCGGGATCGACCTGGGGTGTCGCCATCGTTGGCGGCACGACCGGCTGACCGCGGTTTTGGGCGTCAAGTATGGGACCGCCAAGGTCACCGGGCAGCGGCGGGCCGAGCACGGGGCCGGTATAGTCGCGCGGCAAGCCGGCAAGCCCATCGGCGGTCGCCCGGTTATCCGTGGAATAGAGCTCTTCGTTTCCCGTACCGCCGTCGCGGGTCTGGAGAGCGTAGATCAGTGCGCCGCCGATACCGATACTGGCGACGAGGCCGACGCTGGCCAGCACCTTGCGGGACAGCCGGGTGACGCGCGGCGCGTCGGCGCGCAGCCGCATGGTGGATACGGAATCGGCAGGAGCGCCGGTGAGCGGAGCGCCATCTTCGCGGTCCTCTTTATTGTCTTCGTGATTGCTCATGACGCGGGTCTCCCGTCGGTACGGACAATCCTGACGGTCTGCTGGCGATTGCCGCCACCGAGGCGAAGTTCGGCCGCGCCGAAGAGACGATCGACGATCAGGATGTTCTGGTAGATGCGGCTGTTGACGATCTGAGGTTCGCCATCCGATCCAATGACAAAGAGCGGCGGCATTTCGCCTTGGACGATGCCGCGCGGGAATTCGACATAGACCCGGCGACCATCGTCATAAACGGAGACCGGCCGCCAGGGCGGCGTGTCGCCCGTCAAGCCGTAACGATAGTTGCGCGCCGAAGCGACGGGAATGACAGGGGTGGCCGGAACGCTTTGGCGTTGGCTTGCTGGTGGCTGGGGGTAGGCCCAGGCGACTGCGGGCATGTAGGGCGCTTCGCCAGACCGCAGCTCGATCATGTAGACGCGGCGGTCGGTCGTAATAACGAGATTGGTCGTGATGTCGGCGCGGCTGGGTTTGACGAGGATATGGACGCGACGCGTCGCACCGCTGCCGCTTTCGGTGTCGCCGATGATCCATCGTGCGGTGTCTCCTGCGGCGATGGGCCCGGCGCCGGTGAGGCTTTCTCCGGGTTCGAGCGCAATGTTGGTGATCTGACCGGGCGCGGCGTAGACCTGATAAAGGGCGCCTTCGCTCCAGGGGTAGATCTGAATTGAGTTGAAATAGCCTTCACGGCGCGGCTGTACGCGGGCGGCGGCGTTGGCGTTCTCGACACGCCCTTCTGGGGTACTGGCAGCGGTGCCTCCGCGCGCCGGCGTCCAGGCCGGCGGCACGTGCAAGGGACGGGGCGCCTGATCGGTTACGATAGCCGGCACGGCCGGGAGTGGCGGGACATCGGCATCATAGCTGATCTGGGGCGGCCGATTGGTCGCGCAGCCGGCCAGCATGGTCGCGGAAAGCAGGACAATCGCCAAGGCGGGTTTACGGAAACCCTGAAACGCGGCTTTGCTGATCATCGCGGGGCTCATTGGCTCATCTCCCGCGACCAGTTGATCGCATTGACGTAGATGCCCAGCGGATTGGCGCGCAGACGCTCCGCGTCGCGCGGCGTCTGGATCACAATGGTCAGGATAGCGGTCCACCGTTCTGTTCGGGAGAGCTGGCCGTTTTCGTAATGGCGCTCGGTCCAGGCGACGCGGAACGAGTCGGGCGATGCGCGGATGACACTCGACACCTCCACGGCGATCTGCTGACGGCCAACGCGCGTGAACGGATCATTGGCGCGGGCATGGTCATTGAGCGCCGCCGCGCCACGATCGGTGGTCCATTCATAGGCCCTGAGCCAGTTCTGACGCACGATGATGGGATCGGCCGGGATCGAGCGCGTCTGCTCGATGAAGCGCGCGAGATGCCAGGCGACCTGTGGGTCGGTCGGCTGGTAGTCGGCGGAAGCTGGTGCAACCGTCTGCGCCTGGCCGAGATTGTCGACCTGCACCACCCATGGAACGACCGTCCCTGTGGCCGATTGCCATACCAGAGCGGCGGCAAATCCTGCGGACAGGATCAGGCTGCCGAAGGCCATGTAACGCCAGTTCTTGGCCTGCACGCGGGCCGATCCGATGCGTTCGTCCCAGATCTGCGCGGCTTTCTGGTAGGGTGTTTCGGGTTCCGGCGTCTTGCCGTAGTGGGTTGCGGGTCTCTTGAAGAGGCTCATGAGCGATCACTTTCAGAAAGGTTGACGGAGGAGCCGCCGCCATGGCTGTCGCCGGAGCGGACCGCGTGGCCGGCGGCGGAAACGCCGTGGCTGAGGGCCTGGCTGCGTTTCATGCGCTTTGCCCAGTCGGGAGCACCGTCGCGCTGCGTACTGGTGGCGGCCTCGGCGGCATCTCCGCCGCCAATGGTTCCCATGGTCGAGGAACCGCCGGTCACGCCGAAGCCGGCCTTTGCGCCATCGGAGAAGCTCGATTTGACGCTTTCGCCGGCTTTTGAGGCTGCGCGCTTGAGCGGCGATACGGCGGCAGATCCTGCGGCGCGCGCGACACCGCCGAGACCGGATGCGACGCCAACGGCGCCGGACTGACCCAGCGAGCCAAGGCTGTAGGCTGACGAAGCAGCGCCCGCTGCGGCCGCGCCACCGCGAACAGCGGCAGCACCACCGGAAAGAGCCGCTCCTCCTCCCTTCACGGCAAGACTGGCAGCCCCGCCGGCGGCAAGTGCGGCGCCACCGACCGCGAGGCCGGTCCCGACAGCAGCGCCGGCGCCCAGTTGCGGTCCGCCTGAGACGAGGCCGCTGGCGATGCCGGGTCCGAAGATGCCAAGACCGAGCAGGGAAAGCGCCGCCAGAACGACAGCCATGGCGTCATCGATGGAGGGTGTCTGGCCACCGAAACCTGCCGTGAACTGCGAGAACAGGGTCGAGCCGATGCCGATGATGACGGCGAGCACCAGCACCTTGATGCCAGAGGAGACGACATTGCCCAGCACGCGCTCGGCCATGAAGGCGGTCTTGCCGAAGAGGCCAAAGGGGATCAGCACGAAACCGGCGAGCGTCGTGAGCTTGAATTCTATGAGCGTTACGAAGAGCTGCACGGCCAGGATGAAGAAGGCGAGCAGGACGAGCGCCCAGGCGAAGAGCAGGCAGGCGATCTGGATGAAGTTCTCGAAGAAGGCGATCCAGCCCATGAGATCGGAAATGGATTCCAGCAATGGACGCGCGGCGTCGAGGCCGGTCTGTGCGACCTTGCCGGGACGCAGAAGGTCCTGAACGGTAAAGCTGGTGCCGGAGCCTTTCAGGCCGAGGCCGGCAAAGCTGTCGAAGACAATATTGGCCAGATTGTTCCAGTTGCCGATGATGTAGGCGAAGACGCCGACGAACAGCGTTTTCTTCACGAGGCGCGCGATGATGTCGTCGTCAGCGCCCCAGGACCAGAAGAGAGCTGCGAGCGTCACATCGATGACGATCAGCGTGGTGGCGATGAAGGCGACCTCGCCGCCGAGCAGGCCGAAGCCTGAGTCGATGTAACGGGTGAAGGTGCCGAGGAATGTATCTATGACGCCGGTGCCGCCCATGATTACTGTCCCTCGTTCACGGGTGGCACGGCGGGCGCGGGAGGGCGGCCGAGGAAGCGGTCACGGGTTTCGGCCCAGACGCGCATGCAGTCGGGGTCGCTGGCCGCGGTCTGTCCAAGCTGCTGGCACTGGCGCTGCGCCTCGCGCAGCGGATCGCGCACGGGCTCCGTCAGGCGCACCGGCTCCGTTCTCGGAGCTTCTTCTTTGCGGGTCATTTCGATCGCCGTCGCGGTGATCGCGATGGCGACGAAAACGACCGCGCCCAGCCGGGCCAGCATCTTGCCGTCCATGGCCCCCTCCCGCTTTGTCAGTTGCCGTTGTTGAACATCTGCGCGTTGCCCGGCTGGTAGCCGGAGCCGGGCGTCAGGAAGCGGCGCCGCTGTTCGCGCCCCTGTTCGGCCGCAGCAGCGCGTTCGGCTTCCGTGAGCGCACCGGCGCGGCCGTTTGCTGACATCAGCGCGATCAGGTCGGAGAGCTGCTGGGATTGCAGGGCGAGGAGCTGGTTGCCGGCCTGCGTCGCTTGAAGTGCACCCGTCGCGCCCTGGCTCTGGCCCACCAGCGCCGACATCTCGGCACGGTTCGTGTCGATGTTGCCAACCACGCCGGCTTGGACGCGCATGGCATCCTGCAATCCGCCGACGGTGTTTTGCCAGCGCGAGCGTGCGTCGGCGACGAGCTGCTGATCGGTCGTCGACAGTGAGACGTTGCCGTATTGTTGCTGAAAGATCTGGTCGATGCGCTGAACGTCGAAAGCGATGTTCTGGGCCTGGCCGAGAAGCTGCTGCGTTCGCTGGACGCTCTGCTGGATTTGCTGGAGCGAGGAATGCGGCAGGCTCGCAAGATTGCGCGCCTGGTTGATCAGCATCTGGGCCTCGTTCTGGAGCGAGGTGATCTGATTGTTGATCTGCTCCAGCGTGCGCGCGGCCGTGAGCACGTTTTCGGCGTAGTTGGAGGGGTCGAAAACGATCCGGCCGAAACCGAACTGCGCGTAGGCAGGTGCGGTGAGGATCGGCGATAGCGCCAGCGGAGCCGCCAGCATGGTGGCGGCGAGCAAAACCGCTCGCGTACGGGAACGATGGATAGTCATGACTTAGCCTCCTTGGTGGCCTGGGGGGTGAGGTTGGAGAGATCGGGGATCAGATCGGCCGCCCAATCGACGCCGCGCAGGCGCAGCCAGGCGTCGAGAAAGCCCTCTGGGCCGTGCTCGGCGCAGATGCGGGCGATTGCCGCCTGATCGGACTTCGAGGATGCGGCGGTGAGGGCGAGGCCGACTTCGGACAGCCCTAGCTCGAACAGGCGATTGCCACGCCGCGACTGACAGTAATAGTCGCGCTTGGGCGTCGCCCGCGCGAGGATCTCGATCTGCCGGTCGTTGAGACCGAAGCGGCGATAGATCGCGGTGATCTGCGGCTCGATGGCGCGCTCGTTCGGTAGCAGAAGCCGTGTCGGGCAGCTTTCGATGATGGCCGGCGCGATCGCTGATCCATCGATGTCGCTGAGCGACTGGGTAGCGAAGATGACGCTGGCGTTCTTCTTGCGCAGCGTCTTCAGCCATTCACGGAGCTGGCCGGCGAACCCTTCGTCGTCCAGCGCCAGCCATCCCTCGTCAATGATGAGCAGCGTGGGCGAGCCGTCGAGGCGATCACCGATGCGATGGAAGAGATAGGCGAGCACGGCCGGTGCGGAACCCGTGCCGACAAGGCCCTCGATCTCGAATGCCTGCACCGAACTGTGACCAAGATGCTCGGTCTCGGCGTCGAGCAGCCGGCCATAAGGGCCGCCGACGCAATAAGAACGCAGCGCCTGCTTCAGATCGTTGGACTGGAGGAGGACGCAGAGGCCGGTGATGGTCCGTTCCTCGACCGGCGCGGAAGCGAGCGAAGTCAGCGCCGACCAGAGATGTTCCTTCACCTCCGGCGTGATCTGGATGCCTTCGCGCATCAGGATGGCGACGAGCCAGTCGGCCGCCCAGGCGCGCTCGGGTACGTCATGGATGCGCGCGAGCGGCTGGAGGGAGACGGAGACGTCCGAACCTTCGGTCAGGTCACCGCCGAGATCGTGCCAGTCGCCACCCATGGCGAGTGCCGCTGCTCGGATCGAGCCGCCGAAATCGAAGGCGAAGACCTGGGAATTCTCATAGCGCCGGAACTGCAAGGCCATGAGGGCGAGCAGCACGGATTTGCCGGCGCCGGTCGGCCCCACAACGAGGGTATGGCCGACGTCGCCGACATGAAGGGAAAACCGGAACGGGGTGCTTCCCTCGGTCTTGCCGTAAAGCAAGGGGGGCGACCCGAAGTGCTCATCCCGTTCCGGCCCCGCCCACACCGCTGAAAGCGGGATCATGTGGGCGAGATTGAGCGTGGAGATCGGCGGTTGCCGGACATTGGCGTACACATGGCCCGGCAAGGAGCCGAGCCAGGCATCCACCGCATTGATGGTCTCGGCCATTGCCGTGAAGTCGCGGCCCTGAATGACCTTCTCGACGAGGCGAAGCTTTTCGTCGGCGATGCGGGGATCGGCGTCCCAAACCGCGATAGTCGCCGTCACATAGGCCTGTCCGGCATAATCGGCGCCCAGCTCCTGAAGCGCCATATCGGCATCGGCGGCCTTGTTGGCGGCGTCGGTGTCGACGAGGGCCGAGGCCTCGTTGGTCATCACCTCCTTGATGATCGCGCCGATCGACTTGCGCTTGGCGAACCATTGCCGCCTGATCTTGGTGAGCAGTTTGGTGGCGTCGGTCTTGTCGAGCAGGATCGCCCGTGTCGACCAGCGGTAGGGAAAGGCCAGGCGGTTGAGATCGTCGAGGATTCCTGGAGTGGTCGCGGTCGGGAAGCCGACGATCGTGAGGATGCGCAGATGCGCGTTGCCGAGACGCGGCTCAAGCCCGCCGGTGAGCGGCTGGTCGGCGAGCAGCGCGTCGAGATAGATCGGGGTTTCCGGAACGCGAACGCGATGCCGGTTGGTCGAGACGGTCGAATGCAGATAGGTCAGCGTTTCGGCGTCATCGAGCCAGGCGCATTCCGGCATGAAGCCATCAAGCAGCGCCAGCACGCGATCGGTACGGTCGATGAAGCCGCGCAGAACCTCGTGCGGATCGACGCCGGTACGGTCTCGCCCTTCGTAGAGCCAGGTTTCGGTGCGTGCAGCTTCTTCCGCCGGGGGCAGGAAGGCGAAGGTCAGGAAATAGCTGGAGATGTAATGCGCGTCGGCCTCCTCGAAGGCGGCCTTGCGCTCGGCATCAAGCAAAGCCGAGGCCGGATCGGGAAAACGGCTCTCGGGGTAGGTCGAGGCTTCATGGCGCTGCGCCTCGACGAAGATCGCCCAGCCAGAGCCGAGACGACGGAAGGCGTTATTGAGGCGGCCGGCGACGGCGACCAGCTCGGCGGCGACGGCGCTGTCGAGATCCGGCCCCCGGAATTTCGCTGTGCGCTGGAACGAGCCGTCCTTGTTGAGCACGGCGCCCTGTCCGACCAAGGCGACCCAAGGCAGGTAATCGGCGAGACGAGCGGCGGTGCGGCGATATTCGGCAAGGTTCATCATGTTTTGCGCCCTCAGACCGACAGGAACGCCGGGATGCGCAGATGCCTGCGGCCGACCTCGACGAAGAGCGGGTCGCGCTTGGCGGCCCAGACGGCGGCAAAGTGGCCGATGACCCAGATGGCGAGGCCTACCAGCCAGAGGCGCAGACCGAGACCGACGGCCCCGGCCAGCGTTCCGTTCATGATGGCGATGGAGCGCGGGGCGCCGCCGAGCAGGATGTGCTCGGTCAACGCCCTGTGGACCTGAACGGTGAAACCAGGCACCGCGTCGAGCTGTTCGAAACTGCCCGCCATCAGACGAGCGCCCCGCCGCCGAACGAGAAGAAGCTCAGGAAGAACGAGCTGGCCGCGAAGGCGATGCTGAGACCAAATACGATCTGGATCAGGCGTCGGAAGCCGCCGGAGCTGTCGCCGAAGGCGAGCGTCAGACCGGTGACGATGATGATGATGACGGCGACGATCTTGGCGACGGGCCCCTCGATCGACTGAAGGATCGATTGCAGCGGCGCTTCCCAGGGCATGGACGAACCGGAAGCATGTGCGGCCGGCGTAAGCATGAGACTGATGGTGGCGGCGGTTACAGCGGTCGTAATGCGTTGGCGGCCGCGGGATAGAAGGCGAATCATGAGGGGGCTCCTGTGGGGTTGGGTTCTGTGGTGGCGGGGGTGGTGCGATAGTCGCCATCGGCGCCGAGGCCCTCGACGCGGGCGAGTTCGGCGAGCCGGCGTTGTGATCCGCGCCCGGCGAGGACGGCGACGAGATCGATGGTCTCGGCGATCAATGCTCGGGGGACGGTGATGACGGCTTCCTGGATCAGTTGCTCGAGGCGGCGCAGCGCCCCGATGCCGGTGCCGGCGTGAATGGTGCCGATGCCGCCGGGATGGCCGGTGCCCCAGGCTTTGAGCAGGTCGAGCGCTTCGGCGCCGCGCACCTCGCCAATGGGGATTCGGTCAGGGCGAAGGCGCAGCGAGGAGCGCACGAGATCGGAGAGCGTCGCGACGCCGTCCTTGGTGCGCATGGCGACGAGGTTGGGCGCGGTGCATTGCAGCTCGCGCGTGTCCTCGATGATGACGACGCGATCCGTGGTCTTGGAGACCTCGGCGAGAAGGGCGTTGGTGAGCGTGGTCTTGCCGGTCGAGGTGCCACCGGCGACGAGAATGTTGGCACGCGAGGCGACGGCTGTGCGCAGCGTCTCGGCCTGGTCCGCCGACATGATGCCGGCCGCGACATAGTCGTCGAGCGTGAACACAGCGACGGCGGGCTTGCGGATCGCGAAAGCCGGCGCAGCGACAACGGGCGGCAGCAATCCTTCAAATCGCTCCCCCGTCTCGGGCAGTTCTGCCGAGACGCGCGGGCTTCCAGGATGGACTTCGGCCCCGACATGGTGGGCGACCAGCCGAACGATGCGCTCGCCATCGGCTGGGGACAGAAGCTCACCTGTATCGGAGAGTCCTTCGGATAACCGGTCGATCCAGAGCCGGCCGTCGGGATTGAGCATCACCTCGACGATCGACGGGTCTTCCAGAAAGCGGGCGATCGCCGGCCCAAGGGCCGTGCGCAGCATGCGCGCGCCGCGTGTTATTGCTTCTGTTTTCTGGTGAGATGCCGCCATGTCGTCCCCTTGCGGTCAGGGACCGTTCAGCCGGCCCTGGATCGGGGACGATTAAAAGAGCCCGAAATTGGGCTGATTCAACAAGTCTTTGTCGTAGTAGTAGCGTGGCGTGCAAATACAGGAGAACGGCGGTGGGGGCTTCCGCTTGATCTGGGCAGGGCAATAACTATCGATCAACTTCAGACGAATCAGCTGTACCGATATCTGGGGCGGGAACCACATCATCAGGAATCTCGCGCAGGAAGCTCTGTCCCTGCTGCAGGCGACGCCCGACCGTCTCGATGAAACCTTCGTAGCGCTCGCGGCCCTTGGCCTGTGCAGCGGCATTGGCATCGCCGGGGAGCGGCGGCGTAACGGATAGCCAGAAGCGGACGAACAGTGCGAGTGTCTCGGCGGTGATGCCGAGGTCGCGTTCAATCCGCTGGATCTGCCTCGTCATCCGGTCGAGACGCCGGGTCAGCGCAGCCTCGCGCTTGTCGGCCCCATCGGGTGAGAGAAAGGATGCAACGGCCGCCTCCACGATCGCCGAGCGCGAGATTTTCTTTCGGTCGGCGAGATCAGCGATCTGGCGCAGCATGTCGGGTGGGAAATATACATTCATCCGGTCGCGCATGGCTTAAAGATCCATATTGTCGTTGGGGTTCATGGAGACCTGACGGGCGATGCCGCTCATCCGGCGGCGAAGCGCCTGTCGCTGCCGCGCTGCATCTTCCGGTTCATCATTGAGCAGTGCGGCGAACTCTTCGGCCGGGTTCGGGTCGCTTGTTTCCTTGACGATGGCGACGTGGTCGGGAAGTTCGGGCTCGCGGCGCAGGCCGCTATTGGCGGCGTCCTGTTCCGCCTTCTGGATCTCGGCCAGCAATGCGGTGTCTGGGCCTTTTGGTTCCAGTTCAGTCCAGGCGTCCTTCCGCTTGGTCAGGCTGGTCTTGGTCGGATCGGGCGGCGGCAGCACGCGCTCGTTGAAACGCTTGTCCTCGAAATAGCGCGCCTTGTTGGCCCTGATGGGCGGGGTGGCGGCAAGCATGACGATTTCGTCGTTGGGCGGAAGCTGCATGATTTCGCCGGGCGTCAGCAGCGGACGCGCGGTCTCGGAGCGCGAGACCATGAGGTGACCCAACCAAGGTGACAGTCGATGCCCGGCATAGTTCTTCATCGCCTTCATCTCGGTGGCGGTGCCGAGGGCGTCGGAGACACGTTTGGCGGTGCGTTCGTCGTTCGTGGCGAAGCTCACGCGCACATGGCAGTTGTCGAGGATGGAGTTGTTGGCGCCGTAGGCCTTCTCGATCTGATTGAGCGACTGGGCGATGAGAAAGGCCTTCATGCCGTAGCCGGCCATGAAGGCGAGCGCGCTCTCGAAGAAGTCGAGGCGGCCGAGCGCCGGAAACTCGTCAAGCATCATCAGGACGCGATGACGGCGGCTCTTTGTGTGCAGGTCCTCCGTGAGACGTCGGCCGATCTGGTTCAGCACAAGCCGGATCAGTGGCTTGGTGCGGGAGATGTCCGAAGGCGGCACCACGAGGTATAGCGTCGCCGGCTGCTGGTCTTCAATGAGATCGGCGATGCGCCAGTCGCAGCGCCGGGTCACTTCGGCGACGACGGGATCACGATAGAGACCGAGGAACGACATGGCGGTTGAAAGCACGCCCGAGCGTTCATTGTCGGATTTGTTGAGGAGCTCGCGCGCGGTCGAGGCGATGACGGGATGCGGACCGGCTTCGCCCAGATGTGGCGTGGTCATCATCGCCGCAAGCGTCGTTTCAATCGGGCGTTTCGGATCGGATAGGAAACTGGCGACACCGGCGAGCGTCTTGTGCTTCTCGGCATAGAGGACGTGCAGGATCGCACCGACCAGCAGGGAGTGGCTGGTCTTCTCCCAGTGATTGCGTTTCTCCAGCGAGCCTTCGGGATCGACGAGCACGTCGGCGACGTTCTGGACGTCACGCACTTCCCATTCGCCGCGGCGCACCTCAAGCAGCGGGTTGTAGGCCGCCGATTTCGGATTGGTCGGATCGAAGAGGAGCACGCGGCCGTACTTTGAGCGGAAGCCGGCGGTGAGCTGCCAGTTCTCGCCTTTGATGTCGTGAACGACGACGGAGCCGGGCCAGGTCAACAGGGTCGGAACGACGAGCCCGACGCCCTTGCCGGATCGGGTCGGCGCGAAGCACAGGACATGCTCCGGCCCATCGTGGCGAAGATAATCCTGGTCGAGCTTGCCAAGCACCACGCCATCTGGATTGAGCAGGCCCGCGGCTTTGACCTCCTGTGGCTTTGCCCAGCGGGCTGAGCCATAGGTCGCAATGTTCTTCGCTTCACGAGCCCGCCAGACCGACATGCCGATGGCTACTGCGATAGCGATGAAGCCTCCGGATGCGGCGATCATTCCGCCCTTTGCGAAGATGCCGGGGGCATAGGCGTCGAAGAAATACCACCACCAGAAGATCGAGGGCGGGTAGTAAATCGGCATGCCGCCAAGCACGAACCAGGGGGCGCCGAGCTGTGCCTGAAAGCCGAGGCTCCAGGCTACATACTGGGTCGCACCCCATGTCGTGAACAGAACGATCAGGAAGACGGTGAGGATCTGCCCCCAGAGGATTTTGGTCGCGGACATTATCAAGGTCCTTTCTTGTTGATTGGGGTGGTCACAGGCCGAGTCCCCGCTGGCGGCCGAGGCTCCACTCGATGCCGCCGTTGCCCTTGGTGACGCCGGCAATGTGTTGGCCGAGTTTCTTCTCGAGTGGCGGGGTCCAGGGCACGAGTTGGAAGCCCAGCCCGTTGTCGATCATGGCGAAGCGGCCAGAGGTCAGCGTGACGCGCTGGCGATAGAGACCGGCGACATGTTCGCCGGCCTGCGCCTTCTGGAAAGGAAGACCGGTTTCTGCCTGTAGCTTTACGCCGACTGCATCGAGCTCACGCTGTCGCAGGGTGTTGAGGAGATCGCGCTGCAGAATGATGCGCTGGCCCTGCCGGCGTGCGAGACCTTCTTCAGCCAAATGTTCGGCGCGGGCCTTCATGGCGTCACGCACCTCTGCGCCGAAGCCACCGCTCGACATGGGCATCGCCTCGCGCTCGACAAGGCGATGATCTAGCCAGGTCGCGCCCGGCGCCGTGGCCTGCCGGTTGAGATCAAAATCGGATCGATTGGCGAGCACGAGCGTCGGGCGCTTGTCGTCCTCGCCGCCAAACCGCCGCACCTCGACGATGCCGCCGATCGGCGGGGAATGCTCGAAGGCCTCGATGCCGCGGAAGCGGACGTGATGGGCGCGGCCGTCCGTGCCATCGATCACGGCATAGGCCTCGCCGGTCAGCTCATCGTGCAGGCCTCGATCAACAAGACGGCCGATGATGGGAGAGCCCGCGCCGCCGCTGTCGATCACATAGTCGCTGAAGCCGCGGTCCTGCCCGCGTTCGGTGAAGGCGCGGTGCATGGTCTTGATGATGTCGCCGCGCATGCCGAGATCGCGGAGCGTGCGTTCGGCCTGGAGCCCGACGGTCCATTCGCCGGGGGCGCCTTGTGCAGCCAGCTCCATCTTTTCGAGATGCTGGAGCCGACCGACCATCAGGCGGCGGAGTGAAGGATCGGATTTGCCATTGGCCTCGGGGCGCAGGTCGATGAAGCCGGTCTCGTCGGCAGCGATGCGGATCTCGACATCGAGGCGCGTCCAGCGTTCGGCTGTGACCTCCTTCTCCAGCGCGTTGCGGATTTCCTGCTCGGGCTTGCGACCGAGTTCGAGCGAGACCAGGTCCTCGGCGCGCGAGCGCAGGCCTCGGCTGATATAGTCGCGGGAGATCACCAGATCGGCGCCGGTCTGATCGACGCCGCGCACCAGCAAATGAACATGGGGATTGTCGGTGTTCCAGTGATCGACGGCCACCCAGTCGAGCTTCGTGTCGAGATCAGATTCCATCTGGCAGACGAGGTCGCGGGTGAATTCGCGCAGGTCGGTCATGTCGCCGGCGTCTTCGGGCGAGACGATGAAGCGGAAATGATGCCGGTCGTCCTTGCAGCGATCGGAGAAGGCGAGATCGTCGGCGCGCTCGCTCGTCGCGTCGAACATCACACCCTTCTCTCCATCCCGGCTGACGCCTTCGCGTTTGAGATAAGAGAGATGGGCCGAGAGCGGCGCCGAGCGAAACGACTTGCCCTGATGACGCACCACGCGCGCCTTGACGACGACTCGGCGCGAGGCGCTGAAGATGCGCGAGCGGCTGAAGCTGACGCGGCCGCGGCCGAAGGTCGAGTGACCACGGTTGCCGCCGCTGCGCTTGGCGGTTCGCACCTCGCCGGAGCTATGCCCGGCCCTCTTCGAAGCCCGCAGCACCTGGTTGATGAAGCTCTTGGGCTTGGGCGCGCGGGTGGATTTGATGCGGCCAGGACGGATGCGGAATTCTCTGTCGCCCTCGCTCATCGAACTGCCCTTTCCGAAGGGGCAAACGGGTACAGTGCCGGAAACACCATTGAAATCGCAGCAAAATACAACAATCGCGGCACGCGACCCGACCGACCGGCACGCCAAAATCCACGCCATATCAATGGCTTGTGCGAATTTGGCGATGCCCTTTTATCTCGCCGTCCTGCTGTCGTTGCTCCCTGTTCCTCCCTCCTTCCCGCACAGCACTCTCCAGACCACGCCATGCCGCGCCATGCTGCGAACACCCTCATGGCTGGTCGCCTTCACCGGCACGGGCGATGAACAGACCGCCCGATTGCGGAGCAACGGCGGTTTCATCGCGCTGCAAATCCGCGGTCGAAGTGTCGTCGGACTGCACGGCGGATGTCGGTTGACCAGCATCCAGACTGCGCGCGGATGGAGCCACGAAGAGCGGCGCACGACGCCAGGCATTCGGATCGACGGCAGCGACGACGGTGCTTCCCGGTTGGCCGGGCGTCACGTTTCCAATGCCGATCATCGGTGCGAGCGTGGCGACATAGGCGCGGGTCTCGGCCGGGAGGGGACGGCCCCCGAGGTATTCCTCGTAGCTTCCGGGACCGGCGTTATAGGCCGCGAGGAAGCCCGGCGAGCCGTAGCGGTCGTACATCTCACGCAGATAAGCCGTGCCCGCCAGAATGTTGTCGCGCGGATCGAAGGGGTCACTGCCAAGGCGGTGGCGGATGCGCAGCTCGGCCCAGGTATCGGGCATGATCTGCATCAGGCCCATAGCGCCGGCCGACGAGACGGCGCGGATATCGTCGGCGCTTTCGACGCGGCGCACCGACCTGATCCAGTGTTCGGGAATGCCAAAGCGTTGCGAGGCTTCCGTCACGAAGGCGGCGTGGGGATCGCGAGACGGTTGCTCGGCCGATGGCGCGCTTTGCGCCAGCACGGCGAACGGTAGCGCGGCGGTGAAGGTCAGGCCGGAAAGGAGAAGGAGGATGATGCGCCGGGCAGCGCGAGGCCGCCCGGCTGACATCGGTGATGCGGGGTTCGTGTGAGCGATCCGCATGACCTATTCCCGTTCGCCGCGCTTTTGCGGGCGGCTCCAGTGCAGAGACCATGACGTCGCATCCGCGCCGTTCTGGAACAGGCGGGCGCGGACCGGCTGCGGGAAGCTGGGATCGTCGATCAGCAGCGACAGATATTCTCCGGCCTTCTCGCTGGATTCGGTCCAGGCCGCGCCGATCTCCGGGGCGTTCTCGTCCGCGCCGTGGTGGATGCGGTAGCTGGGCGCGTTGTCGACGTCCGAAGGTTCGACGGGAACGATGCAGATTTCGCGAAAGAGTGTGAGTGTGTGAATGCGGCCGGTGAAGCCGGATTCCTCGCGGGTGAACTCACCGATTTGTGGCATTTCGGGTTCCTTTCTTGATGCGGTGCAGAGGGATGCGGCGGTGCGGTGCGCCCGCCGAAGGCAGGGCGCTCACCGCGTTGGCGCCCGCCATTCGAAGCGGCCTTCGCCGTCCTCGTCGGTCCACAGGGGAACCGCGCGGCCGATGACCGAACTGACTGGGATCGGGCCGAAATAGCGCCCGTCGAGACTGTCGGGGACGTCCCAGTTCATCAGGAAGACATCGCCCTTGGCGATCACGCGGCAGCCTTGCCAGTCAGGCAGCGGACGGCCGGAGCGGTCGCGCTCGAGCGCCATTCCCATCTCCACGTTGTCGACCGTGATCAGGAGGTCGGAGCGGCAAACAGTCTGTCCGGGAAGACCAAGTACGCGCTTCAGCAGCGGCGCTTCGCGCGGCAGATATCCGCCATCGGAGAGGAAGGCGGCGATCGGTTCCGGCGCATCGACCGCGACCAGATCGGTCACTTCCAGGCGACCAACCGGCTCGACAGAGTAAAGGCCGATCGGTGTGCTGGCCGACGCGTTCCAGATGAGCTTGGTCGGCGTTTCGATCCACGACGAGATCGCGATGATATTTGCCGCAACGAGGGTGGCCATGGCCCATTTGAGATCGATCACGGCGCGATCCTCCGGCGCTTCAGCCACGCCTCATGCTGCGCGCGCGTGTAGCTGCGCGGCTCGTGGCCGGCGGTGAGACGGTTGTGAACGTGTCGCCAGTAGTCGGGCGCGGCGGCGGCCGGATCGAGCGTCATCGCCTCGATGACGTCGATGAGCTGGAGCACGCGTTCGACCTTCGGCCAGCTCTCGATCTTGAGCAGGATGTCGCCGCCGGGACGCACGAAGGGGAGCGTCTGATAGGCTTCGCCGGGCTGGACCGCGCGCACGATATCGATGCGCGAGATGATCGTGCCGAAGTCGTTGGACGCCCAGCGGACGAAGGCGAAGACCGTGCCCGGCCGGAAGGACAGGACACGGCGGCGACGGTCGAGGATGGTTTCCTGTGCGTGGTCGCCGAACCTGATCCAATATTCGATCTGCTTCTCCACCCAGGTCAGTTCGACATGGGTGAGACGGTCGGATGGCGCGATCGACGGCATCGGGCCGCCGCGCATGCGGGGTGCCGCGATGCCGGTCATGAAGGGTCTCCTGAGTTTTGGGGGAATTCGCGCGCGAGCAGGTCGCGCAGCATCTCGGCGACGGTGACGCCGCGCTGGAAGGCGGCGATCTTGATGCGGCCGCGCAGGTCCGGCGTGACGTCGATCGTCAGCCGGGCGGTGAAACCCGCGCCGGATGACGGAATGGACGGTGGCTGTTCGGCGGCCTTGATCCAGTCATCTGCATCGGTCGGGCGGGCGACGAAGCCGCGCTTGTGAGGCGGTTTCGTCATTGGGCGTCTCCCCCGGAAAACGGGAGCAGCGCGGCAAGCCGGTCGGCGGCCTTGCGCGCCATGACCGGATCGATTTCGCAGCCGATGTAGCGGTGACCGGAGAAACGGCAGGCTTCGCCGGCCGCCCCCGATCCCGCGAACCAGTCGCCGACGAGACCGCCGGGCGGGCAGCTCGTGCGGACGAGGATCTCGATCAGGCCGGACGGCTTCTCGGTCGGATGGATGGCGCGGCCATGGGCGTTGCGGGCGTAGATGACCGACCGCATCAGGCGCGGCCCGCCATCCTCGCTGACATAGTGCCCGGCATTGATATGGCCGGTATGGGGCGGACGTTTCTTGCGGCGCACGGTCCGCGCGGTCGCATCGGGCGTCGTCTGTACGACGTTGTAGACGGCGCCCCATGGCGCATCGCTGCGGTAGAACTGGACCACCAGTTCATGGACGCGTTTGAAGCGGTGGGCGTGGAAGCCGGAGCCGTTCTGCTTCTCCCAGACGATCTCCTGCGCGTATTTCCAGCCGGCGTCGTCGAACGTCGCGGCGGTCGCCATGAAGCAGCGCAGCGAGCCGAACACCCACATCGAGCCCGATGGCCGCAAGGCCGCCCTGGCGAGCGGCAGCCAGCCCTCGACACGGCGGTCCCAGACGAGCGAGGTGTCGCCGTAGGGCGGATCGGCGAAGATCATGTCGAACGGCCCATGCGACGGCATGAGGCGGCGGCAATCGCCTGCCAGGATTGCGGGAGCTGGGAGGGTCATGGCGCGAGCCTCCCCACTTCCGCGGCGAGCGCGGCGACCTCGCGCGCGGCTGCGCTGTCGAGGTCGGCCTCGAACACCAGACGGCCGGACTGCGCCATGTCGGCGAAGGCGACGCGCTGGCCGATGGTCGCAGACAGCAAGGGTGGGTCGTGCTCGGCCAGCGTCTCAGCCGTCTCACGGGCGATGATGGTGCGCGCGCCGCAGCGGTTGAGGACGAAGCGGGCGACGAGCTGGGGGCGATAGATGCGCGCCTCGGCGAGCAGCGCCAGCATTTCGGCCGAGGCCCAGCCGTCGAGCGGCGACGGTTGCACGGGGATCACAAGGAGATCGGCGGCTAGCAGCGCCGATCGCATGAGCCCTGCAACGCGCGGCGGGCCGTCGATGACAACGTGATCGGCGTCACGCGCGAGCTCGGGCGCTTCGCGGTGCAGCGTGTCGCGCGCCAGGCCGACGACGCCGAACAGGCGTGGCAAGCCCTCGCGGCTGCGCTGCTGCGACCAGTCGAGAGCCGAGCCTTGCGGGTCTGCATCGATCAGGGTGACGCGTTTGCCTTCAAGCGCCCATTGACCGGCGAGATGCAGCGCCAGCGTCGTCTTGCCGACACCGCCCTTTTGATTGAGGAGCGCGATAATCATTCCGCACCTCCGGGCTTGTCGCCAAAGGAGAGTTGCGGAGGACGGGAAGAAGAGCGGTCCGTAAAAGCGGATTTACGGAAAGACGGATCAGGTGTAGTCTTTCGCGGTTGTGATTTTTCGGCCTGTTTTGACCTGTCGGCGATGTTTTCCACATCGCGCGCGCGCTCTTCAAGGTTAGATTCTTTGTTAGACTCTAAGTTAAGGGCGCGATTTCGTCTTAGTTTTCGAAGACTTATACCCTGCTTGGGTTCCTGATAGCACGAGCCTGCGGTTCCCGATAGCACGATAGGTTGGGTTCCCGATAGCACGAGGCCGTCCACAGGTTTTCCACAGGGGGCGGATGGCTCGAATGCGAGCAGCAGACGACCGCCGACTTCGACCTCCAGAAACAGGGTGTAGCCGGGCAGCGGCTGGCGGCGGATGATGTCGCGCAGCTCGAAGGCAAAGCGCTTGAAGGGCGACAGGCTGCCGGATTTCTGATGCAGATGCCGGAAATCGAAGCGCCAGCCATTGCGCTGCTTGCCGCCATGCTTGCGCACGATGCGGTAGAGCCAGCGATCAAGGCCGCCGGTGAGACCGAAATAGTCCCGGTCGATGGTCAGCACGAGCGCATCGTCGAGGACCGCGCGGTAGAACCAGTCCGGGACGATCAGCTCAATGCCGGCAGGCCGGCCCTGGCGGTCGGTGCGCTCCTGCCATTCGTTGATCCAGGAGAAGCGGTGGCGTCGCCCTTCGGCTGCCTGCCGGATCGAGGTGGCGACGGTCGTGGACTGAAGCCGGTCGAGCGCGGACTTCAAACGCTGGTAATCGCGCATCGACACCCCGCGGCCAATGAAATTGAGGATTTCGTAGGGCGTGGCGGCCATCAGGCGTGATGTGCGCAAGCCCTTGTCGCGGGCCTCCACGATCTGGCTTGCGGCCCAGATCAGGATGTCAGCGTCCCAGATCGTGGCCATGCCGTGATCGGGAACGGCCTCTACACGGATGGTTACGTCGCCCGCGACGAAGTCAATCGGCGCGGTGCGATGGGATTTGGAAAGGGAGAAAAACGGATAGGCCATGAGGTCCTGCGCGTCGCGGGGCGCGAAGTCGCCGGGGATCGCGTGGAACAGATCGAGTTGTCCGCGCTCCTGCGATGGGCGACGCTGCACCGTCATTGTGGAAGCCGCGCGGATCAGCGGGCGTGACGACCGGCATGGGCTGCCGGTGCGGGGTCGTGGCGCTTTGCCGGCAGCACGCTGCCCCGCGGATCGGACGTCGAGGTGACGGCGCCGCGCTCGGCCCAGGCTTCGAGTTCGTCGATCGCGTAGACCACGCGACCACCGAGCTTGCGATAGGCCGGTCCGGTGCCATAGGTGCGGTGTTTTTCGAGGGTGCGCGCCGATAGGCTGAGGAAGTCGGCGGCTTCCTTGGTGCGCAGGAAGCGCGGCGGCAGGGTCGCAATATTGGTGGTCATGGGGGCCTCCGTGGTTTTCGCGGGAGCCGCTGGTGATCAGCGGCGGACGAAAGCCACGATGGCGAAGAAGAATCGGCTGGAGGGAGTGCGAACTTAGGGTGGCTAAAATCGCACACCCCGAATCGTATGGCAGGTTATGAACGTCGGCGGTGGCGAAGAAGCTTGCGATAGCCGCCGTCGATCATGGCGAAGCCGTCCTTGACGAGATCGAGCACGGCGTCGCGCAGCGCGGAGCTTTTCCAAGGATCGCTCGCGACGCGCTCGACGCCGAAAATGGCTTCGGCGATATCGCGATAATCTGCGTTCTGCATACGCCCGTCGGCGGCGCGCAGCATATTCTTGAGACGGCGACGTTGTTGTGCGGTTATACGGGTATCCTTCGGGACGGGCAGACCGTGCAGTTGCCTCCATAGACGCGTTAGGGCCTGGATGCGATCGAGACTTTGGGCATCGATTGGTATGACGGCAGCAATCGGCTGACCTGGTCCGAGTCCCGTCAAAGCGATCAGATGCAGACGGCCGCTTTCGGTGAACACGGAGATATGGAGGCCTTCAGCCGAGGCTTGCCGGAGCTCAACATCAAGATCGCCGAGAACAACCGGACCGGTTTGCGGCAGCTTCGGCGCAGGGCCGACATGCAGGACGCTGGTGTCAGTTTCGGGCACCCAGAAAACCGGTTGCTCGAGGGCGCTAAGGCTTGGCCGGGCGGGGAAATCGAAGGCCCCAGCGAGTACCGATCGCTTCGGTTTCGGTATCGGCGCTCATGGGTGCCTTGGCAATGTCGGCATAGTCACGTTGGTATTTTTGATTGCGCCGCAAGCATTCCCAGGCGAGCGCGTCCACATCGGCATCGTCCCAGTAGTCATAAGTAGATGATGATCGCCATTCTTTTGTGTCGGGCGTCATATTGATCCTCCCCGTGCAGCGAATACGCGTACAGGTGAATTGATTCCGGGGTTTCGCTTTTTTGGGAAGGTTTCGAGGCGCAACAGGCGTTGCACTTGAGGTAACACGCCAGCTAGTGAGGTCGGCCACGCCTGAGTTGGCGGTAGCCATACTCCGTCATCCAATGTGCTCGGGCCAGGTGGCTATCGTGGACGCGCTGGGCACGTTCAGGTTCCGTCCTAGGACAGATACCGAACAGAACCTGGACCGCTTCCTGCCAGTCCGCCCCATCAGCCTCTGCATCAAGCAACCGAGCATAAAGCTTGATGTGCTGGCGGTCATACTCAGTGAGCGACAGCATGGAGGGGGCTTCGTCGAGGAAATCAATTGTAGTCATAATAAAGACACGCGACACTCTCTGGATGGCAATTGGTGCTCTCAAGCACCACTACAGCGCGAAGATGACAAGCAAGAGGCGGCGTGATCGTCGAAACTACCCGAATTTTTAGCGCTTCGCAGCTTCGTGCACATCGACAAGCATGACTCCCTCGTTACGGCCCGATCTGATGAAAGCGACGCCTTCCGCCTCAAGCGCTCGGCGCACCTGATCGCTGGTGGTTTCGTACACCCGAAGCCCAGCGGCCGACTCCATGCGCTTGAGCGCGGTCAGCGACACCTTGGCCTTGTCAGCGAGCATTTCCTGCGTCCAACCCAGCAATGCGCGCGCGGCCCGTGTTTGTCGGGCGGTGATCATGCATGATCACCTCCCACCGGCACCAACAGTCACGCCAGAACTACGTCTATAATAGATGGGGTATTCGAGCGCTCCTGCACAGCAACTTCGAGCCTGGTTGAAACATTTAGGAGTTTCACCGGCACCATGCGGAGCTAATCATCTAGTCGCCATAAAACCCCAATGTCAGATAGCCGGTGAGCGTGAAAGGGGCACGCGCTCATGTTCCTTCATCGGTCTTCGGTCGTCCGCCTGAACGTTTTAGTGATAGCGGTAGAAAACAATCTATCTCGTCAGCACTGAACGTCATGTCTTCCATTTTCTGAAGACGCTTCTGAGCCTCAACGTAGGCTTTGCCATCCGTTTGTGGCGCAGATTGATAGAGTGCGGCGAGCATAGTCTGCAACTCGTCACGACGCTCAACGGCCGCCTGCCGGTCAAGAGCCGGCAGATCCGTGAGGAGCGAAAGGTAACACTCGCGGACGTTCCACAGTTTCGCCGCGGCATCGCGGTGTTTCTGCGCGGTCGCGCCCAAATCGAAGTTCTTGAGGTAGGTTGTCACGAAGAGCGTCAGGAATGACACCAGAACCGTTGCGACCTCGAGCCACGTCTCATTCGTTACAACTACACCAACAGCGCCCGTGCTCGTCGCTGCGGTGAGGACGATCTGTCCAACCTTAAACCGATTGAGTTTTTTAGCGCAGTTGTCGGCCATCCTCTCGTGCGTCTTGTGAGTATAGACCACCCGACCGAAGCACTCGCGGATTTGATCCTCAAGGGTGATGTCATAGTCAAGCTGCATGGTCGCCTACTTCAGCGCTCTGTGCGCTAATGGGAACGAGGATGTCATCTCGCGCGACGACAACACCATTCAGGACCGCATAGCATTCCACAAGGTGGTTTCCCCGGAAGTCGGTGCTTTCACGCTGTTCCCAATTGCCATCGTCACGGATAATTTGGCCGCGGATCATGTCGCGCCGCTCAGCCTCGTCTCCTCGATTCAACACTTTCCAATAGATGTCGACGTCATCGGGGAGATCGGCGCCGTCCGCGACGAAGAATCGAAGTTTTTTCTTGCGCAGAAGGATGCCGTGCCGCTCGAGAAGGTCGAGCAAGCGTGTGGCCCGGAAGCCGTTCTGTGTAACCTCGCAGTCGATCCGCATCTCGTACCGGACATCCAACGGAAACCGATCCTCAACAAATTCCTCGGTGTTACGAAACGCTGCTTTGGCGAGCGTGGCTTCTGTTTCCGACTTGGATGCGGGAGCGGGATAGCCATTGCCGAACACGTCACGCCACTTCTGGCGCTCATTCGCCTGGCCGCTCGCCTCGATAGCCTTCAGGCAGAGTTCGTGGGCCTTCTTTGCCTTCCGCTCGAACCTCTTCTTTACCCGTACGCGCTGTCGGCTGCCGAGGGCGGCGTATTCCGACTGTTTGGGTTGGTCAGCCAGGAACTTGAAGAAATCTCGACACATATAATCGTAGTAGAGGTAACTTTTCTCGTCGTACTCATCGGTCGATTCAAGAAAGTTGTAGGCGAGTGTATCAATCAGAAGGCCGCCCATAGCCACGCCGTGCTTGTTCTTCCAAGCGCGAGCCATCTTACACAAGCGCCGGAGATTCCGATTCTTCCGCTCATTAGCCGCCCGCATCTCATCGAGTTCGGCTTGGGGCTTTGTGATCTTCCATGATCCTCCGTTCGCGGTGTCGGGATATTTGTAGCTTCCATCCGCCTCCCGAAAAGCGGGCATAACCTCAATATGGAAATCCTTATAGAGGACCCGCACAACTAGCCGATCGACCTTCACCGTTGTCGATGGATAGCGCGCCTTGATCGCATCCTTGGTGTCGCGAAGGAGCTCGTACTGTCCGCCATCCTTGTAGGTATCCCACTCAGAGGCCGGGACAATGTAGATCATGTCCAGATCGGAAATGCCCTTGATCGCCGTCCAGCGACCATAGGAGCCGACCTGAAGGCTGTTGGCAGTTTTCGACTCGGTATCTCGAAATTGCTTGTTCAGCGCGGAGGTGATCTCGCCATAGCGAAGCGAGATGGTTGCTGAGTTATCTACTTTGATGTTCTCGAGGAAAGTCCTGAAGTCGTCCGCGATGCCCACTTTGCCCCCTGTCGGCTCTAGGGATGATGCACGCCGTAGTTTCCGAATCGACGAGCTGATGTTCCTATTTTGTGCTCTTGCTACCGTATCCGTCAAACCACGCAACATGATCTGCCAACAGAAAAAATGCTGAAGGCTTCGTAGCGATCAAGTTCACAATGGTAGTTTTCGTGCGAAGACCCCGCGTTGCGATGCTCTCTCGCAAAGAACGACTGAAATAGTCGTAGTTTACAAAGCCCACGAATTTTTGGCTAAGAGAAGTACCGGTCCTTGATTCTGGAGGGATTCGGTATGACCGAAAATCACTACATTGGCCTGGATGTCTCGGCGCGCACCGTGAATCTGTGCGTGGTAGATCATAGCGGCCAGGTTGTTCACGAAGCAAAGCTTACTTCCGAGCCGGAGGAAATTGCACAGCACATTCTGGCACTGCCCTTTATCGTTTATCGCGTTGGCCTGGAGGCTGGAATGCTATCGCAGCACATCTTCGGCACGCTCGCCGAAGCAGGCCTTCCTGTTATCTGCGTTGAAACCCGGCATATGAAAGCCGCCTTGGCGGCGCAGATGAACAAAACCGACCGTCACGATGCGCGAGGTATCGCGCAGATGATGCGGGTCGGGCTGTTCAAGGAAGTTCATGTCAAAACGCCGACCAGTCGGCGTCTGCGCGCAATCCTCACTGCCCGGCAGTTGCTGCGTAACAAACTCCAGGATGTCGAGAATGAAATTCGCGGGCTGATCCGCGACTTCGGCTATCATCTGGGTAAGGTCACGGCTCGCGATTTCGAGCCGCGCGTGCGCGAGTTGACCGCTGACACGGATCTGCACGTCGTCACGGATACGCTTCTGGCGGCGAGGCGTGGATTGCGGGAGCAGTTTGGCAGATTGGATGATCTGCTGGTCAAATTGGCGCGACAGGATGAATTGACCCGACGGTTCATGACTGTGCCAGGTGTGGGGCCTCTCGTCGCGCTGACCTTCCGGGCCACGGTGGATGTTCCCACGCGCTTTATGCGATCTCGGACCGTCGGTGCCCATTTTGGCCTGACGCCGCGCAAGCAGCAATCTGGTGAGGTCGATCGAAGCGGCAGAATCTCCCGGTGGGGCGACGCCATGATGCGCAGCCTGCTCTACGAGGGCGCACAAGTGCTGCTGACTCGTGTGAAGAGATGGTCGGCGTTGAAGGCTTGGGCAATGCAGGTGGCGCGACGGCGCGGTCACAAGAAGGCGATCATCGCCTTAGCGCGGAAAATCGCCGTGATCCTGCATCGCATGTGGATCGACGGAACAGAGTTCGAATGGGGAGAACGGCGACAGCCTGCCTCCCTATGACACGAGTTCGGCCGGGGATCACCTGACCGAAGCATCTCCCCGCGAGGGGACGGGGAACGGCGAGTGCGCAAATACGACTTGACCGCCAAGGTCTGCCAAGGCGATGTCGCATAATAGATTGTCCCGCCGGCTTCCTCTGATCCCATCCTGTGGCGGTCGAGTGCCGACCACGAAGAGAAGCATGATCCTCGCGGGAGTGCTCATCAAGTCTCGTCGTCGGGTGCAACCAGTTCGACATGACTGACCTCGAGGGCTTGGGCGAGTTCGTAGAGCGTGATCACGGTCGGATTCCTCCGACCGCGTTCAAGACTGCTGAGGTACTGTTGGCTGAAACCGGAACGAGCTTCGACCTCTTCCTGCGTCAGGCCCTTCTCCCGACGCAGGCGGGCGAAGTTCCGGCCGACCAGTTTGCGCATGTCCATGCGCAAAGCGATGGCAATTTACACACTTTAAGTTTATCAACTATAGTATGTAATTGACGATTGGAGGACTGATGAGGCTCGTGCGCTCGGCACGGACCGAATAGAGAAGTCGTAGTTGGCCAAGAATGCGAGCCATAATCGGTGTTTGTAGCCGCTCGATGCGGCTTACAAGCTCCGACTGATTCGGTCGCTTTATAGCTTGGCGGCCTTTGCGGCCGCCATCGAACGCGAACATGAAAGGGCCCGGCGGCTTGCGCCGCCGGGCGTTCAACGATCCCGCTCAGAACGGGATGTCATCGTCGTCGATGAACTTGCCGTCGTCGTTCTGGGTCTGCTTGGCCCGGCTCAGGAAGTCCACCGTCTCGGCGATGATCTCGCAGCCGTAGCGGTCAACGCCCTGCTGATCGGTCCATTTCGTGTAGTGAATGCGGCCGCGGACCAGAACCTTCATGCCCTTTTCGCAGTGCTCCTGGACCGTCTTGCCGAGGCCGTTGAAGCAGGTGATGCGGTGCCATTCGGTGTCCTGCACCCGGTAGCCATTTTCGTCGCGGACGACGCGGCCTTCCGAGTAGCGCGGGCGCGAGGTTGCCAGCGTGAAGTGGGTGATGCTGGTGCCGCCCTGGGTGGTGCGGGTTTCCGGTTCCTGGCCGATGTTACCTGCGAGGATGACGATGTTCTGCATGGTAGTTCTCCGTTGCTTCATCCGGAGGGACCGTCCCTCCGATGATGCCCGGCGAAGACCGTCGGGAGATGCCTGCACTGACGCTCGCGTCAGCTTGACCCGTAAGGCCCGGAGTGGGGCGGGCAGTCGCTTCAGCGACAACACGGTCCGGAGCCGCGCGGGTTGCGGTCAGAAACCGTACGGGATTAGGGAATCAGTCAGGAGGAGGGATTGGTCTCTTCAGAGAAGCCACAGGACGGGGACTGCCAGCAGAACCTTCCTCATCATAGGCAAGGACGGGCTCCTCCAGAATACCTAGTGCCTCCCTGCGGTATCGTCACACTCATCATTCAGCCGAATATCCTGCGCCCGCCCCTCAGTTCGTGGCCGGACCGTCTAGCGCGAAGGCCTGCCGGGTGCAGGACACCGAGTATAACCAGCGTCACTCATCGACCGAGACATCGGGACAGATTGCGAAGAACACATGATGGTCGACGGCCAATCCAGCCGCTGCCATTGCGAAACCGACTGATTGAGTTGGGCTGACGAAATGCACGGCTGAGACCCATCGTTGAGTGAGGCGCTCCTGTGAAGGGTCGGAAAAGCGCGGCAGATGCCGGGCGAGGACAATGACGATGATCGAAGTGCTACACTGATCGGAGTGTCGGAAGTCCGGCGGCGCAAGCCGCCCAGCCAGGAGCGGTATAAGGCAGCGGAAACCGCCGGGGTGAGCGATTTGGCAGCCTGCTGATCATGGATCAGCCCCTGATGGCAAGCGCTTTGGTCAGCGCGAAAAGACGGCCGTGCCGAGCGCGTTGAGGTTGATCATTGCCGCGATGGCGACGATCAGGCCGCTGGCGCCGCACAGCATGTTCAAGAGGATAATCGAGTCGATTGCGTTCTTGGCGACGCCGTGAACCAGCGCATAGCCTGCGATGCAGGCGGGCACGGCGAAGACAGCGAGCGCGAAAAGACGGAAGAAAGGGTTCTTCGCAAAGCCGAGAACCGCGATGACAAATCCAACCGAAAGCAGAGCGGCGCCGATGGCGGCAAGGCCCGACATCATGAAGCCGGCATCGGTAGCGTAGACGTATTGAAACGTTGTGATTCCGACCATGAAGGGCAAGGCATAGATCGCGAAATTGAAAGCGATCACGCACAGCGCGATTGATAAGGAGATTGCGAGTAAGATCAGGGTCATTGGAGCCTCCGCGTGAATGATTGGGATCACGACAGGCTGCCGATGGAAATGCTTTGCCTGCGACTATGCTGTTTCGCCGGTTCTGCTCAATCGGATTGTTGTGCCGAGGAGCGCGCGCGTCAAGTATTGGCGGCGCTTTAAGCGCCGCCGTCGAACTTCATGACGGGGATGCCGAGCTTGCGGGCCTTGTCCGCAAGGTTCTCCTGGATCCCCGTGCCGGGGTAGACGAGGACACCGACCGGCAGCACATCCAACATCTGGTCGTTACGCTTGAAGGGCGCGGCCTTGCCGTGCTTCGTCCAGTCGGGCTTGAAGGCGACCTGCGGCACCTTGCGGTTATCCGCCCATTTCGCGGCGATCAGTTCGGCGCCCTTGGGCGAACCGCCGTGCAACAGCACCATGTCCGGGTGCTTGGCGTGTATCTGGTCGAGCCTGGCCCAGATCAGGCGGTGATCGTTGAAGTCGAGCCCGCCAGTGAAGGCGACCTTGGGGCCTGCGGGCAGCATCACCTCGGACTCCGCCCGGCGCTTTGCGGCAAGGAAGTCTCTGGAGTCGATCATCGCGGCGGTCAGATTGCGGTGGTTGACCATCGACCCGCTGCGCGGACGCCAGGGCGTGCCGGTGTGGCGCTCGAACTGCTCGGCGGCGACATCGCGAAAGAGTTCCATGCTGTTGCGCCGTTCGATCAGGGTCTGGCCCTCTGCCGTCACGCGCTCCAGATCGACGGACTTCACCTCGCTACCATCCTGTTCCCGCTGGAGGCGGCGCTGCGCCTGCTCATTGTCGTCGAGTTCGCGTTCCACCCGGCTGGTGGCGCGGTGGAAGAGATTGACGGTCGACCAGAGCAATTCGTCGAGGTCGGGTTCGAGGCGGGTGTCGCCAAGCGTGACGATCAAGGCGTCGAAGATATCTGCGACGGCGCCGGCGACGGCATTGCCTTCGGGAAGCGGCCTCGGATCGGCTTCGTCCTGAAACGGGCGCCAGCCATAGAGCTGGAGTTCGGTGAGAACATGATCGGTGGGGGATGAGGTATGGACCGGCTCGAAACCTGCATCTTCGTCTTCGTGCAACATCGGGTGCTTCCTTCGACTGGAGCCGCGCCCATCGCGGCCTTCGCAGGCGTCGAAAGCCCACGGGCGGGACGGGCTGGCAGTTCTCGCGCTTGCGCGAGGGCCTTGATGGCCGGGTCCGGCTAATTTGCTTCGCGCTGCAAAGGCGAGGCTCGTCCTCGCCGGCGGAAATTAGCCGGACACGGCCATTGCCTGCCTGGCGCGTTTGTGGGCCGATCGCCCTCTGAAGAAGGCCGTGGGCGTGGCCTCTTCGACAGGCAGCATCTTGGCGATGTCCGAAGACGGCAGGTGAAGATGGGCTTGCCGCAACCTCATTCCCCGCCGATCTCCTCAGCCATCCATGAACCGGGCGACATCCTCTGGACGAAGCTGGTCTTTCAAGGACGCCCACAGGGCATCGGCGCCGGCTCCGCGCAGATCTTCGTTGAAGTCCCCACGCATTGGCGACAATTCGATAGCCTCGATCCCGACGCTTTCTGCTCTGGCGATCAGACTGTCTCGCGCGCCATCCCCGGCCGGGTCGCGATCACGCAGGACATAGAGTCTCCGCAGCGACGTCGGGAACAGGATGGCAGCGAGGTGCGCCGCAGAGAGCGCCGCCAGCATCGGCATGTGGGGCAGAACCATGCGGGGGGACAGCACGGTCTCGATCCCTTCGCCGGCTGCGAGCACCTCACCGGCGATCCCGAAGCGGACGGCGTGGCCGAGAAGGTCACCCATCGCCCGGCGCGGGGTCTCGACCGGGGCCTTGTCCGTGCCATCGGGGGCGAGCCAGGTGCGGTGCGCGCCGGTCTGTCGCCCGGCGAGATCGGTGACGGCTGCGACGATCGCCGGCCAGGTCTCGGTCGGCGAGTGCTCGTCGGGCCGATAATAGCACCGGGGATGAAAGCGCAGGCTTGCCGTTCCGTGCAAAGCCGTAATGCCGCGATTGCGGAAATACGTCGCTGCAAGCGTGCCGGCGATCGGCTGCGACATGGCGAAGAGCCGCCGCGACGCTTCCGGCGATCCAGATGCTGCGGGATGGATATGAGCGTTCCGTGGTCGCTCCTGCGGTTCGGGATGCGGGAGAGAGAGGAAGCGCCGTGCTTCTTCGGCCACGTCCTTGAAGTCTACCAGGCCGAGCGTCTCACGGATGACGTCGAGAAGATCGCCATGTTCGCCCGTTGCCGCATCGGTGAACTTACCGGCAGCGCCCTTGCCGGTTTCCGGGCCGACGAGGCGGACGAACATCGAGCGCCCCTTGGTGTTGCGGACATCGCCGACCACCCAGTAGCGTCCGGCGCGATGGCCGGACGACAGGTAATGGCGGCACACCGCCTCGGCCTGCCTGCCGAGACGGATTGCCAGTTCGGAGGCATCGTGACGCGCCATTACGCAGCCTCCCGCTCACCGATGCGCTGGACCGGAAACCGGTCGAGCAACTTTGTGAGGACAATCGGGCCGTTGTCGTCGACGGGCACGAACATGCGCAGCTTCCAGGAGATGATCTCGTGGAAGAGGCCATAGGCCGTGAGACGCTCACGCATCGTGTCGTCGAAGCCCGTCAGCTCGATACGGTTCACGCCCATGACGCGGCTGCGGCGAAGCTGAAGCCCCTCGGCAAGATCGAGGATCGTCCGGCCGTCGAGCAGTGCCGTGAAGGCATCGTCCGGAGCGAGCGAAGATGTCCCGGTCGTGGTCGCGTTGGCGGCCCAGGCCGGCGAGACCTTGCGGCCGACGATCCGCTCGCCCTCATCGGTCTGAAGCCGATAGACGCGGGTGGAGTCGTTCGGCAACCGTTTCCAGATCGGCAACAACAGGCCGGTGACGATGTGGATGGTACTGTCGGAATATTCCGGAACGTCCGCGATCTCAGCGCTCCAGACTTCCGCGAAGGCATCGTGTTCCGCGTCGACCCAGTGGGTCTCGCCCATCATCTTCACCGGGACATTGTGCGCCTCCATTGGCCGGATCAGGCGGACCCGGCGCTCGATCTCGCCATCGTCGAGCATAACGCTGGTGGTCGGGATCTGAACGGCGGCGCGCCCCGAACGCTCGTTGATCAGGAGCTTCGCGCGGGGATCGTCGAGCTGCTCCAAAGCCGCGTCGAGTGTGACCGGACGGTTGCGTTCGCGCTGGAGGATGGTGAGCAACTGCGTTTGCGCGCCGGTGCCTGGATGCGTGTAGATGGTCTGTCGGTCGGTGACGGTGAAGCGCTCTGCCGTGAGTGTCTCAAGCCCGACATCATAGGTGCCGCTGGCGATTGCGCCTTCGATCTTCGCATTCAGCAATTGCTCGAAAGCGGTGAAGAGGATGCCCTGAAGCTCTATGGTGAGCGCCAGCAGCCGATTGAGGAAGGTGGTGATCGGCGGCAGATCGTCCTTGATGCCGGTGGAATCCATCAGCTTCAGGCCGGTGGCGGCTTCGAAACGGTCCAGCGAGCAGCCTTCGACCTTGCCGCGCACTAGCAGAAGATAGAGCTGGCGCAGCGCGTCGCGGGCGTAGTGGGATTCCAGATTGTCCTCGGGCCGGAACAGCCCTTGGCCGCCGGTCTGGCGCTGGCCGCGCGTGATCGCGCCCAGCGTGTCGAGGCGGCGGGCGATGGTCGAGAGGAAGCGTTTCTCGGCCTTCACATCTGTCGCGATCGGGCGGAACAAAGGCGGCTGCGCCTGGTTCGTCCGGTGCGTGCGGCCGAGCCCCTGAATGGCGGCGTCCGCCTTCCAGCCGGGTTCGAGCAGATAGTGGACGCGCAGCCGCGTGTTCCGCGCCGACAGTTCGGCGTGGTAGCTGCGACCGGTGCCGCCGGCGTCCGAGAAGATCAGGATGCGCTTCTGATCGTCCATGAAGGCTTGCGTTTCGGCGAGATTGGCGGCCGCCGCACGGTTCTCGACCACGAGCCGATCGACACCGCCCTGACTCGTTTTGCGGATAATCCGGCGCGAGCGGCCGGTAACCTCGGCCACGGTATCGGTCCCGAAATGCTGGATGATCTGGTCCAGCGCCCCCGGCACGGGCGGCAGGCTGGCGAGTTTTTCGATCAGCGCATTGCGGCGGGCAACGGCCTCCCGGCTTTCGACGGGCTGGCCGTCACGATAGACGGGGCGTGATGATAGGTTGCCCTCGCTATCGGTGAAGGGTTCATAGAGTTGCACCGGGAAGGAATGGGCGAGATAGTCGAGGACGTACTCCCTGGGCGTGATGTCAACGCGGACGTCGTTCCACTCCTCGGTCGGAAGCTCGGCAAGCCGGCGTTCCATCAGCGCTTCGCCTGTCGAGACGATCTGGATGACGGCGGCATGGCCCGCGTCGAGATCAGCCGAGATCGAGCGGATCAAGGTCGGGGTCTTCATGCTGGTCAGCAGATGGCCGAAGAAGCGCTGTTTGGCCGACTCGAAGGCGGAACGCGCGGCGGACTTCGCCTGCTTGTTCAGCGTGCCGGAGGAACCGGTGACGTTGGCCGCCTCCATGGCCGCGTCGAGATTGTTATGGATGACGGCGAAGGCGCCGGCATAGGCGTCGTAGATGCGGGTCTGTTCGGGCGTCAGCGTGTGCTCGACCAGCTCATATTCGACGCCATCGAAGGAGAGCGAGCGGGCGGTGTAAAGACCGAGCGCGCGGAGATCGCGGGCGAGCACCTCCATGGCGGCGACACCGCCGGCCTCGATCGCCTCGACGAATTCGGCGCGTGTAGAGAACGGAAAATCCTCGCCGCCCCACAGCCCGAGCCGCTGGGCATAGGCGAGATTGTGGACCGTGGTGGCGCCGGTAGCCGAGACATAGACGACGCGGGCATTCGGCAGCGCATGCTGAAGGCGCAGGCCGGCACGGCCCTGCTGCGAAGCGGCGACATCACCGCGTTCTCCCTTGCCGCCAGCGGCGTTCTGCATCGAATGCGCCTCGTCGAAAATGATCACTCCGTCGAAATCGGAGCCCAACCATTCGACGATCTGCCTGACGCGCGAAACCTTCTCTCCGCGGTCGTCGGAGCGTAGCGTGGCATAGGTCGAAAATAGGACGCCTTCCGGGAGTGCGACCGGCTTGCCCTGCGGGAAGCGCGACAGCGGCGTGACCAGCAGGCGTTCCATGCCGAGCGCCGACCAGTCGCGCTGGGCATCCTCGAGCAGCTTGTCCGACTTCGAGATCCATACCGCCCTGCGGCGGCCCTGAAGCCAGTTGTCGAGAATGATCGCGGCGGACTGACGGCCCTTGCCGACGCCGGTGCCGTCACCGATCATGAAACCGCGGCGGAAGCGGACGGCGTTCTTCGCATCCTCGCGCGCGGCGGTGACGACATCGAAAGTGTCGTCGACGGTCCATGATCCGGCGAGATAGTCGGAATGGGCTTCGCCGGCATAGATCACGGTCTCAAGCTGGGCGTCCGACAGCAGTTCGTGGACATTGGCGGGTAGCTGCGGCCGATAGCTCGGCTTCGGCGGCGCGACGCTGGCCATGGCCGCCGACTGCACCAGCTTGGTCGGATGCGCCTGAGAACCGGAAAGCCGGATCGCCTGAAGCCCGTATTCCTCATAGATCGAGTCCGAGAGGCGTCCGGCTTCGCCCGCCTGCCAGTCGATCGTCTCATAGGCGAGCGGAAGGCCTTCCGGCTCGGCCATGGGGGCGGTCGGGGCGGATCTGGCGGCACGGTTCAGATAGCCGCGCACGCTGCGGGGTGTGGATGCGGCTGCGACAGGGACCGCGAAGGACGGGTCTACGGGGAGACGTGCGGGCAGATGCTCGTCAAGCCAGCCCATCAGCGTGGTGGTGTCTGCGGCGACGCCGAGTGAAGCCGGCAACGACGATGGATCATCAGCGGGCAGCTTGTCGATGACGGTCAGGCGCGTGTCGATCGTCGTGCCATGTTTGGCATAGACCGAGCCGTCGATCGCGGCGGAGAACACGATGCGGCCGCGTTCCTGCAGACGGGTGAAGGCCGAAGACCAGGCCGGACTGTCGGGCGCGAAGCTGGCGCCGGTGATGGTGACGAGGCGACCGCCGGGAGCGAGACGCGCCAGCGCCGAGGCGATATGACGGAATGCGGCGCCGGCGACGCGGCCGTCGACATTCGCCATCACCGAGAACGGCGGGTTCATCAGCACCACGCTCGGCGTCACGGCTGGATCGAGATGGTCGTCGATCTGGGCCGCGTCGAAACGCGTGACGGAAACGGCCGGAAAGAGGGAAGAGAGAAGACCGGCGCGCATGTCGGCGAACTCGTTGAGCATCAGGGAGCCGCCAGCGATCTCGGCCAGAATGGCGAGCAGTCCGGTGCCGGCCGAAGGCTCCAGCACGCGGTCTGCCGGGGTGATGGCGGCTGCGTTCGCCGCGATCAGGCCGAGCGGGATCGGGGTCGAGAATTGCTGGAAGGTCTGGGCTTCCTCGGAACGGCGCGTGTGCGTCGGAAGGAGGCTGGCGATTTTCGTCAAAGCGGAAAGCCGTGCAGCCGGAGACGCAGCTTTACGGAAAAGCGCCGATCCGTATTTGCGCAGGAAAAGGACGGTCGCGGCCTCGCAAGCCTCGTATGCCGTTTTCCAATTCCAGGCGCCGGTCGCGTCGGATGCGCCGAAGGCGCTTTCCATCGCTGCGCGCAGCGTCGCTGCATCGACGCGCTGGCCGCGTTCGAGATGAGGGAGCAGGAGCCCCGCGGCGGTGAAAACCGAGGCGGATGTGTCGAGGTCGGGGGCGAGCGGAAGCGGCGCGGCGGCCGATGCCGCTGCGGATACGGAAATCATGTTCATGGAAAGAACCTCGGGAGAGCGGGACAGGATCGAGCTGCGCAGCGCTCTCTCTCGACCGCACCAGCTCAAACCCGTCCCGGCTTCCCTCTTCCTCTCAAGAGGCGGGTATGGTTGGCATGACAAAAGCGACCCCGAAGGGGCGCTTGTCTGGATCAGCCGAAGCGGCCCCCGGTCTCGGTGAAGGTGTATTCATTGGCGGCGATGGCCTCGTCCACGGCCTCGTCCGAGGAAAGATAGTCGTATTCCCGCTCAAGCTGCCGGTAGAGCCAGCGGGCCAGATCGCGCAGCGCCTCGGCCACGATCTCTTCGGCATCCTCAGTCATGTCCTGCCAGGTCGGGCCGTCACGCTCGACCGAGATCGACATACAGTATTCGTGGTAATAGTGGCCGCGATGGCTGGCCTCGGCGCGAAGCTGGTAGAAATTGCGCCGCTGCACCGCCTGAAGCGCATCGGCGATACTGTGAAGCTCGGCGTCCTGCGGCGCGTAGGACCGGATCCTGGCCGAAGCATTCTTCCGATAGGAATAATAGGCTTCAAAGCAGGCACCGTCGCCTTGGCTCCAGAAGCCCCGGAACCAGATGCGGGGCTGCTGCCGCGCACCGCCGCCCATCAGGCGGACGGTGCTGGTTTTGAAGCTGATGCCGAGGATTTCCGCGATCTGCTGAAAATCTTCATAGACGCCGTCATGCCAGTCGTAATCGAAGGCGCCCTCCCGATACCAGGCGCGCGCGTTGTCCTTGGCGGAGTCGGAAAGCTCTTCGAGGCGAAAGACTGTGGTTTCGATGATCTCAGGCATCGGGATCACCTCCATCCAGCACCTCGGCGAGCCAGCCGTCGGTATAGGTCCAGGCGACCGTTTCGCCGGTGGCAAGATCGAGCACATGCGCGCCGCCCCCGAAGCCATCCAGCCGGGGCCTCGAGCAGGTGTTGGCGTATTGAAAACCCCAAAGTCCGGTGAGGCCGAATGCGGTGGCGCAACGTTTGACGAATTGGATGACATGCTCGGGATCGCCGGTGACGTCATCGCGCATCCAGAGCTGTGTGCCGCCATGTTCGGGCTGGATCGAGAGAAGGAAGCCGTCCGAAGGCGGATCTTCGGCGGCGTTCGCCTCGGACAGGGCGTTGTAGAGATCGAGCGCACGGGTGGCGTTATCCGGCGTGCCGACATCGAGCAGGCAGGAGAAATGGGTGAAATAGTCGGCCATGTCAGGCTCCTGAAACGAGAAAACCCGGCGCGAGGCCGGGCGAGATTGGGAGAAGAGCGACGCCGCTGGCGTCAGAGGCGGAAGTGCGTCACGAGCCGTTGGGCATCGCGCTATGGGCGCGTCCGGTCGAATGGTTGTTCGGAAGGCGGAATCACGCGGCCTGAGGCAGCCGGAGCAGCTCGGAGGCGATCTCGCGCCAGGCGGGATCGACCAGCCGCGCTTCAAGCCGGGAGGCCTGAAACCGCAGATCGCGGGCGGCCGTGTGATCGCCCCGTCCGGTGGCGGCGAAGGCCTTGCCGCGAAGGCGGCTGGTCTCGACGACGATCCGTGTGGCTTCGGTCTTGTTGTTGACGGGCTGCTGCCAGAGGATGATCCCGGCGCAGACTTCACCGGCGAGGACCAGGCCGGAGGCACTGTCCTGAATGACGATCATCCGGGGGCGGAAGCGCAGCGTATCCTCCGGGGCGGCCCGGATGTCGCCGCGCGCGATGCGGGTGGCCGCAAGCGCCACGGCGTCTTCAGGCGAGGCGGCTTCGCCGATCGGAATGCTGCGGTCGACGCAATCGGTCTCGGTAGCGCCGTCGTAGCTGATCGTCCCGAGGCAGGAGATGCGCAGCGGCAGCCTTTGCATCCGATAAAGCGCGGGCAGAACATCAGCAGCGAGAATCTGACCGATAGACCGGAAGCTTTCGGAACGGGCAAATGTCATCGGGATCACTCCATGACGGGCGCCGGAAAGCCTCTCTCCGGCCCTCAACCCGTCACGGCCGAACGGCCCGCACTCTTCCTCTATGACCGGGCCAGGCCCGGCTCCGCCGCCGGCGATGGATGACCATCGCAAGGCTGAAGGCCCGGCCGCGTCGTGCGCGATCCGGGCCGTCGGGGATGAGGCGCTTTCGCGCCTTATTCCCACGGGTCCAGTTCCAGCTTCACCATGTCGTCGTCGCCGTCGAACTCGGCGGCGGGGCAAGCGGCGTGGGTGCCGTCTCCGGCCTGGAACACGACGATCGAGACCATCAGCGTGGCGGCGAGGCTGGCGGCGAAGGCGGTGGCATCTGCATAGGACATGGGTCCGGCTCCTGTCTTTGGAGGCGGGGGGACCATCCCCCGCGCGACAGGCGCCCGAAGTGTCTGACCGGATCTGCAATCACCCGAGGGCGTTCGGACTTTCTCCGAATCCCCGAGGGCGGCACGCGAAGCGTCAAGCCGACCCTTCACGGGTTGATTGTCAAAGAGACGGATCGGACCAAGGTTAGCGAATGGAAGCGGGGGTGGTGCTTTGCCTCTGACAGGATGCCGGATACCCGTCGCAGATGCTCTGACGCGCCAGCCTTGCCACCATGCTGGCATCAGGATCGTGTTCCCTTCTGGCCGGGATGGCTACCGCTTGCCTGGACACTGGACGACAAGCTTCATGGTGATGCTGGATGTGGACCCGCCTTGGCGAGGAACCTCATTCCCACGGCGGGGCGTCCGGCGGCCCGGTCCTCAGCTCCAAAGCCCGTCGGCGATTTCGCGGGCGATCATGGCGCGCGCCTTCATCATCAGATCGTCGCCCGACGTGTCGATATGACCATAAAAGCGCGCTCGGCCGCCATGGGCGGTCCATTCGGCGTAACGGCAATGTTCACGGGTATCGAGCCGGAAAACGCGCATATCTTCGGCCCAATGGGGTTTGGGTTCCACGACGGCGGTGATGCCGTCGCGGGTCTCGATCCAGGGCAGCGTGCGCTCGTTTGGATGGTTTTCCCGATCCTGAGCGAAGATTTCGTCGATAGTGAAGGGCATGAAAGCCTCCTGAAACAATGAAAGGCCCGGCCTCCTGCGGAAGACCGGGCCGAGGGGTATGATCGCGATTGTGGGCGCCCGCTGCGGATCAGGCGGCGGCGCGACCTTCGACGACATCGGCGCCGACCTCAGGTCATTCGGCGGCGATCAGATGGGCCGCGTCATTGTCGGCATGGACTTCATCCTCGTCGTCACCGGCGAGAAAGTCCGGCAGCGCCTCGATGTCGTCCTGCGTGTCCGCATCGTCGGCGGTCTGTTCCGGCTCGAACAGGCGCAGCGGCTCTGGCAGCCAGCCAGTATCGGCCAGAAGGCGTTCGGCCTCCCTGGCCATGTCGCCCTTCTTCAGATGCTCGATCAGGGACGCTGCCCGTTCGCCGGCCCCTTCGCGCACCGCCTCAAGAATGCGAGGCTTGGTGACGCGGCCGAGATAGTTCTCGACCGTTGGCCGCCATCCCGCAGTTTCGACCATATCGAGGCCGGTCGCGCGCGCCAGCCGGTCGGCCTGTGCGAGCCGGCGTTCCAGCCCGTGCTGCGAGATGCCGTTGCCGCTGAAGGGATTGGGCTTCTCGTAGAGAGCATTGACCCCGTAGGCGACGCAATGGGCGAGCAGCGCCATGCGGCTGGCATCGTCAAGCGCGGCGATCCAGTCCCAAAGCGCATCGTCATCGGTCGGCAGGTCCGCCTTCCAGTCCTCATAGCGCGTTTCGATGGCCTTGGCCGAAGGGCTGTCCTTCAGGTCCGTGCCCTGCGACGAGAAGAAGTGATGACGCACGCCGACTTCCAGGCAGCCGCCCGGCGCGGAATAGTGGTAGCGCTCCATCACGAGCCGATGCAGCAACGCCGTCATGGCGACATGGGGATTGTTCGCCAGCGCATCGCGCAGCGCCAAGGTCCGGTGCGCGGTCAGTTCCGCAACCAGCCGTTCCGGCAAGGGCTTGATGACGTCATCCTCCTCATCCGGTTCGGCCGGCTGGCCGCCCACGGTGATGACCGCACGCTGAGCCGGCGGCGCAGAAGACGATGCGCCATCGGGATCGGCGCCTTCGGAATCGCCGTCGGCATCCACGGTCACGGGCTTTTCGTCTTCGGGACGGACATAGCCGCGATCCACCGACAGGCGACCTTCGCGGTCGATGCTGATGAACACACCGGCCTGGGCGATCTCGGCCGGATCGTAGATGACCGGGCGATCCTCGAAGGCGGCGAGCGCGGTTTCGATTTCTCCGACCCGCTCGTCCACGTCGTCGGGATATTCCTCGGCTTCGGCATATTCGGCTTCCAGCGCCTCATATTCCGCCGTCAGCGCATCGAAACTGGCCTGTTCCTCGTCGGTCAAGGGCGTGGTCGTGCCGATCAACCGGCGCAGGCCATGACCATAGCCATAAGGAACCTCAACCCGCGCATCGACCCATTTCCACCCTTCGGCGGCGATGGCCTCAGCTTCCGCCTTAAGCTTGTCGTCGGTGAGCTGGTCGAGCAGCGCGACATCCTGCAACCAGCCACCATCGTCGGACTGGAACAGGTCGTTGAGCACGATGCCGCCGGCGGCCTCATAGGCATCGACGCCGACGAACTGCGCCCGCTTGTCGCTAGCGCGCACCGTCGTCTCGGTCAGCATACGGCGGATCTGATGCGGTTCCTTCGACCAGCTATCCTTGATCGCGTCCCAGACCTGTTCCTGCCGGGCGTGATCGGGATTGACGGTGAAGGCCATGAGCTGTTCGAGCGTCACGGCGTCTTCGGCGTAGAGGTCGAGCAGCGAGGGCGCGACGGACGCCAGGCGCAGGCGCTGCTTGACCACGTTAACCGAGACGAAGAAGGCCGCCGCGATCTCTTCCTCGGACATGCCCTTGGTGCGCATGTCCTGGAAGGCGCGATACTGGTCGAGGGGGTGGAGCGGCGCGCGCTGAATATTCTCTGCCAGGCTGTCGTCTTCGGCGAGAATGCTGCAACCGGCCTCGCGCACGATGCAGGGGACCGGCGCGGTTCTGGTGAGACGCTTGGCCTTCACCAGCAATTCCAGCGCACGGTAGCGGCGACCGCCGGCGGGAATCTCGAACATGCCGGTCTCAACGCCATCGGCATCGATGACGGGGCGAACATTAAGACCCTGAAGCAGACCGCGCCGGGCGATGTCCTGCGACAGTTCCTCGATCGAGACGCCGGCCTTGATGCGCCGGACGTTCGACTGGCTGAGGATCAGCTTGTTGAAGGGGATGTCACGCGAGGGCGACAGGGTGATCTTCTGAACGGCGGTAGCCATCGTGGTAGTCTCCGCGACGAGCGCCGAGAGCCTCTCTCTCGACCTCAAACCCGTCACGAAGCGAAGCCCCGCCCTCTTACTCTTAGAAGGCAGGGCCGCAGAACCGAGGAGGCGTAAAGCCGGAAATCCGGCTTTACGGTTTTGTGGGTTTCCGGCGGATTACACACCGCACATGCCTTCACACTCGTTCGGCCAGAGATCGAGCTGACCGTGATCGGCCGCCGTCGAAAGATCGGCCTGGTCCAACGGCACGGCAGATCGGTGCAGATAGACCTCGCCGCGAATGCCGTAGAATCCGGTGCGGATGGTGACATCGACCGACACGGCATCGGCCCATGCTTCCGGATCATGGTCGCGCATGTGCCGCCAATGATCGTCGGAATGGAACGGGCAGCCGACGCAGGCGCTCTTGGGGGGTAGCGGATAGCCGTGCCGTTCCAGCCAGCGCAGGCAATCGCGGCGGGTCATGCCCCGCTCGATCAGGGGCCAGCGGTTGATCTGCCAGGTCTCGAACGAAGGCTTCATGCGCAGCGCCTCATCGAGGCTGATTCCGATCCATTGTTCGGCCACGGGCGATTCGGGCGAGCGCCGCCGGGTGATGCCCAGCAGCTCGCGCACCTTCCGGCGGATCGGAACGATCTTGTAATCGCCGGTGCATTGGCGCCGGATCATGCCGACACCGACTTGATCCGTCGGCAGGATGCGGGAGCCGACGACGACCAGATCGCCGTTTTCGTCCTCATCATAGACGGGAAGCTCGGTTCCGGCCGGTGTCACGTTGCGGGTGAAGGCCGGAATCGAAGCCCATCGTGCGCCGCGCGCGCCGGCGATCAGATCGGCACGCAGATCGCCGGCCGAGACGATGTGGATCGGAAACGGCAGGACGTTGGGCGATCCCAGCCAGGCCAGATGCTCATAGACGGGTTTCGGCTCCCAGCCGGTGTCGGCGAAGATCGCGCAATCGGGCATGGGACCGATCTCGCCATGGGCGGCCATCAAGGCCAGTGTGGTGGACTGGACGCCGGCGCCAAGGCTGAGGACGCGCAGCCCGATGTCGGCCGATTGCGCGGGATCGGGGGCGAATCCGGGAAAGGCCAGCGGGTTCATCACGCGGCCTCCCGTTCGTCTTCGGCTGCAAGGCTACGGTCCGCCTCCGGCAGGAACGAGATTATCCAGTCCGCCCCCTTGCTCGCCTGCGAGGCGGCGCGGACGATGGCACGGGAATCCTCGCGCATGACCTCCAGCCAGGCACCGATATAATCGGCGTGTCGCACGGTCGGCACGATGCCGAGAGCGGCGCAACTGAAGGCCGAAATCTGCTCGGCGATCATTTCCTCGAAGGCGTATTTCTTCGAGCCGAAGGAGCCGGTGAGATCCCGGTTGAGACGGCTGTGATGGCCGCTGGCGTGACCGATCTCGTGCAAGGCCGTCCGGTGCCAGTTAATTGGCTCGAAATACGCCTGCGGCGGCGGGACCATCACGAAGTCCTGGGACGGAGCGTAGAAGGCGCGATCACCGCCGATGCGGAAGTCGATGCCGGTGGCGCGGATCAGCGCCTCGACCTTCGGCTCGATCAGGCCCGGCGGCGGTGGCGGCGCAACGGTGGCGATGTCGTCAGGCAGGCCCTCGCATTGCGCCGCGTTGAAGACGGTGAACCGCTTCAGGAACGGGATGGACTGCGCGTCGTCGCCGGTTTCGCGGGCGCGGCGCTTCTCGTCCTCGGGCGTGAAGCGGTCGGCATAGACGACGGTGGTGCCGCGTTCGCCCTTCATGACGTTGCCGCCAAGCGACAACGCCTGGCGAAAGGTCAGCCAGCTCTGGCCGGGGAAGCCATGCTGGATGACCGCGCCCCAGAGAATGAGAATGTTGATGCCCGAATAGGTCCGGCCCGTGCTGGCATTTTTCGGCAGGCCGAGCGGTGCGGTATTGGGCGATTTCCCCCAGGGCTGCACCCATGGCAGCCGGCCTTGCTCCAGCTCGGTGATGATCTTGCTGGTGATGTCATCATAGAGGTTCGTGCGATTAGCGCTAGTGCGCGAGCCGCGATCATGTCTGGCCATCGGGATTACTCCGCGACGGGCGCCGGAAGCCTCTCTTCCAGCCCTCAACCCGTCACGGAAAACCCGTCCGCACTCTCACTCTCAGGGGGCGTTGCGGGGATCTCCCCGCTGATGGGGGTGCGTCGGCAACGCCACTGCCGACCAGGGGGAAGGCTTTCCCCACGACATCAAATAACAAGTAAGGGGTGGATTCCTGCCCGACCGCTTCTGGGCGGCGAAGCTGGGAAAGCGGCCATTCAGGTGGCCGCCGCATGTTAACTGTATGTGCCGAACTCGTCGTTCAGTTTGAACCTGTGTGAACTCGGAAGCATACGCTAGATGGAACCTACGCAGAATTTCTTGGGCCTTGACAGGTCATGCGGCGACAGCCCTGTCCGGCTCAAATGTTGTCAGCGCCCAAGGAGCCGTCGTAAAGCCATCTGCGTTGCGTCCTAGCTCCACGGTGATGAGGCGATCCCCGTTGAACGTGGGGCTGAGCTCGAGGCTCAGATAGTCGAAGAGCTGCCGATCGTGAACCGCAATGATGACCTGGCGCCCATGTTGCTTCAGCGTGCGGAGCAGGGCCGCGAATTGTGCTATGTGGACGTCATCCATGCTCTGGACCGGGTCGTCGATCACTAGCCAAGGCAATTTCGGGCGCACCGAAAGATGCAGGGACAGGAACAGCGTCAACGCCGCGGTATTCAGGTTGCCCGCGCTCAGCATCGCGCGAGGATTGCCTCCCTTTCCGCCGGATCGGTAATGCGTTTCCAAAACGGCCTCAACTGGTTTTCCGGCGACCTCAGGGAGGGCGAAAGCGGGAACGAAGTTCTCGTCGGGAGCGAGCCGAATGAAGAGTTGGCGCCAGACGGCATTCAACTCATCATTGAAGATGTCTCGGACATGGTTTCCGCGCACGGTCTGCGCGCGCGTCAGCAAATCCCGGGCGACTGCTATCCGTCTATCGGCCTCTTGGCGGCGGGTTGCCGACTTGGCTTGCCTTTCTTTCAGGACGTCGAGTTCCTTCGTGGCATCCTCAAGTGACTGCTGGGCCGCTGCAAACGTGCGCAAGGTCGTGAGTGCTCGTTCCAGATTGGCCTTGGCAGCGCTTTCATTAGCCTCCTGGCGATCGAGCTCCGACGACATCGACTGGATAACTGCCCCAAGCGGCACGTCGGCCGGCTGAGGTTTGATCCCAAGCTGCGCTGCGTTGGCTTGGAGTTCCTCGCGGAGACCAGAGATCGATGTTGTTTGGTTGTTCAGAGCGGCAAGGGCCTGTGCCGACTGGGTAGCGTCGCGGATCAGGCGCGAACCGACAGCAGCCTCCAACTCCAGTTCTTGCAGGCTGTTGAGCCATTCGTCCCGCTGAGCAAGCTCAAAGATCACGCTTTCTCGCTCGTTCAGCGAGAGCACCGTGCCCTGAAGTTCAGTTTGCTTCCTTCGAGCATCCGTCAAAGCCGCGAGCGTGTTCGAGCGATCACTTACGAGCGCCTCGACGCGTCCGGCCGCGGTGACAAGGCGGCCGATCTCCTCCGAAACATGGGCAGCGAGCGGCCCGTCGCCGAGCTCGCCATAGTCACGGCCGCAGACGGGACAGTGATCGTCGCTGATGTGATTGGAGATCGCGCTCAGCGCCTCGGCAAGTTCACGGTTCGCGCCACCTTCGGCCGCCAGTTCCCGCTCGATGGCATCGACCCGACCCTGGCCTTGGTTCACGGACGTTGTGATCTCTCCGAGCGTCTTTGTTGCTACGTCATCTGCGTCGACTGTTCGGCGGAGTCTGGTTCTGGCACCTTGCACCGCCCGTGTTGCGGCAGCATGCGCTGCTGTCGGATCCGACGAGGAGGCAGGAATCTCGGGGAACGCTTCCTGGATGGTGGTCAGAAGTGTTTCCAGGCGAGCGCCTGACCCAGCCTGCCAGCGGGCGAGTGCCTCCCGAGCTGTGGCACTCGCTTCTTCCGCGACAGCACGGGCGCTGCCGGCCTCCGTGTTTGCCGCTGCCGCAACCTGCGTCGCAGCGGCATTGAGGTCGCGTCTAATTTTGGCAAGCCGGCCAAGCTTCTCCTCGTGCTCGCTGGCGTGCCGTTCAAGCTCTAGGCGCAAGCGGTCGGGAATGATGGCTTGGTCAGCTTTGATTATCGATTTGGAGAGCTCCCGCAAATTAACCTCGATCTGGTCTCGCTCGCGCCGTGCCGTTTCGGCCCGAGCCGCCGCGGTTTCGACGGCCTGATCCAGTTCGGGCGCGTCGGAGCGCGCGGTCCAAAAGAGTGGGGACGGCTCCCGGAACCGTCTGACATCACCGGAAACGTGCAATCCGTCGATCAAGGCATCCAGCGCGTCCAGGCCGAGCATTTCCTTAACGAACCGCGTCAGCGGGGAATCGGTGTTGCGGGCGTCCTGATGTTCGTAGATCTCAAGCAGGCGACCTAGAGTGGCCTGCGCGAGATAGCAGCGCTCGGTGTAGAATCGGGCCTGCTCCTCGGAGAGCTTGCCCTCTCCTTGAATGGTGGACCCGCTAGCTGTAAGCTTGCCTCCCGACCCCTCGTACAATTTCTCGTCCGCTTGGATCGCAACATGCGCGCTCGAGTCCGGGGACAGCTTGTGCGGAAGATATTCCAGATAGTTGGGGTCGAAGCGCGCGAGCGACGTAACCGCCCCCGTCAGCCCAAGTTCTATGGCTGACAGGAGACTCGTCTTCCCGGTTCCGTTCGGGCCATGGATAAGAACGGTGGGTGCGTCGAGCGAGATGCTGATGTCACCGCGTATGCTGCGGAAATTGCGAACGGTCAATGACGTGATCCGGCCGCTCACTGCAGAGCTCCGGCGTCGTCGGCCTCAACGAAGGGTTCGTCCACGAGTGCGGCCAGCCGGTCGGAGACCGCTGTCGCTCCAGCGTGAGCAAGCTCGATCAACTCGCGTTCAATTGGATCCCTGGCGCCTTGAAGCAACTTGTCGAACGCAGCATCAGCGCGGCTTTCCTTTAGTTCCGGAAGCTTCAACGGCAGCAGCACCGCCAGCCAGTTTTCCAGGTTGGGCTGATCGGATGCGTCACCTACCGGTAGTACGCGAGCATGTCGGGATAGCCGTGTCAGTGCGGATGATTCAGGTCGCGGACCCACCACAACAAGCGTCAGCGGTCGCTTGGACCCCATCATGTCCAGTGCGCGCCCGACACCCTCGACAGTCTGTTGCAACCGCGCCGGTGTCTGATCGAGCGTGTCGCCGACAACCACCAGATCCGGGCGTGGTGGCTGGCCGACGAATGCTGCTGCGGCATCGATCTGCAATCCGCCAATTGAAAGCGGAATCGGAATCCTTCTGAACTCTGCCTTCTTAAGGAGTTCAGCCACGCGCTCGACAGGCGTTGTTTCCGTCATATCGCCATCTCTCCCTGGAAGCGCTGCATGAGCCGGGCAAGGTCCGTCTCGTCCTGCGCCAGAGCCGCCAGGCTGAACTCGCGGCGTCCCCGCCTCAGCGTGCGGCCGGGAGGAGCCGTCGGATGACGCGCGGACCTTGGGGGCACGTCATGACTGTGCAAGATGATTGCTTCGTCATCCTCGGACGCATGCCCGGCAGCGATCAGCCTGGCCGCTGCTTGGGCGTTGGCCGCAAAGAAGATTTCCGCAGAACGGACCGGGCCGGTCACCTTGACGGCGCCCGCCTTAGCATCCGCTGAATCGCTGAGGCTGAGCATCCAGTGGCCCGCCGCCTTGCCGCGACCGATCAACGCAATCGCGAGAGCCAATTGGGCAAGGCCGGAACTCGCAACCGTCGGATCCGCTAAGGTCTTTGCAACACTGTTGATCGACAAAGGCGTGTAGACACCGCTCGCAGCTTCGAGTTCCTTCCCATCCCGGAACAAGCTTATGGCCCGCCCGGCCCAGGCCAGCGCCTTCAACATGAATGCCCCATTCTCTTGCAACGGCACGCCTGTCGCTGCGGCGTCGCGCAGGCTCCGAAGGTCGGCTTTCAATTGCTCGCGTGCCGCGTCAGAAAGTCCGGGCGCGCCGAGCGCGACAAGCGCTTCCAGCTTAGCCGTGAACACGTGCAGCCACAGGGCCGGCAGAAGCGATTGACCGTAGCTCCTGAGCAACGAGGCCTTCTCGATCTCCGCGGCCTTCCCGCCGTAGTCCAGCTTGTAGAAGTTCTGCAGTAGCGACAATTGATCTGCCCCCACATCCTGCTCCGACAATATCACGGACGGCGGGTGGGTGGGAAAATGAGACGGCAGATTGGCTTGCGCGACGACGAAGATGCTCTGGATGTTCGTGTCCTGCGTCGACAGGCCGAGCATCAGCGTCGATTTCGAAACGGCCAGATCGATGAGTTTTGCGGCTATGACCTTGTTCTCTGCCTTCTCCGCCCAGCCATGGATCTGCGAGGCGCGCCCGACGAGCCGATCCCGGTAGTGAGCCTCGTCCTGTCCCGCTAGGACAGCGCAACCGTGAAATTTGTACAGTCGGGCACGCGCCGTATTGTCTTTCACATCGTCGGGAAGCACCCGGACTTGCATCACGCCCGGAGTCCCGCCGGCGAGCAAGGCGACCGCCTTCTCCAGCAGGCCATCCCAGTTGGCGCTTGCCGCGTCCGAAACGACGCCTTCCACGATCAGCCCCGCGAGGCCGAGATGCTCCGGGCCGGGGCTTATCGCAGGATCAGCGTATCGGGCGACGACACCGATGCCGTCCCATACGAGATAGTCGGCCGGCTCTCCCTGTGGGTGCTGGTCGAGCATCCTTGCATACACGCCAGTGAGGCTCTTCGCGATACGCTCCCTGTCGCGCCACTGCGCCACCGGCTTGGCGTAGTCGACTTCCTTGTAATCGTCCGTGCTGAGATTCACCAGAGCGATAATGCGGTCGAGGCTGCGTTTGAACCGACAGTTGTCATTTGCGGGATCGACCTTGGCTCGCAGGTGCTCAAGAACACCCTCGGTGACGCCGACAAGACCCGGCACCTTGGACAAGGAAATACCTGCGCCGAGCCAGATCGCATAGGAATCGTTTGCGAGGCCCAGCGCGAATTCTCCAAACTCGCCGTCAAGCAGCCCGAGCGTCTCAACTATTGTGATGTTCCACGCCGACGGCACGTTCAGCCTCCCCCAAGCACTATTCTTTGCTATGTACTATTACTGCGTATCCCAAGAACCTAAAACAGGCATTCCGACTCCATCGACTGCTCAAGGGTAGGAGTTTGATGCAGGATTCTGCGACGCCGACGTGATGTCAATTTTCATCAGTCAGTTTGCAGCCATCACTTCCGTCCGTGGGAAATCGAACGATTGGCGGGTTCTGGGCGACGACGGGAGCGCGCCGAATGGCGACAAAGGGGTCGCCAACAGACACGTAATCGGAGGGCTCATCGCAGTGCCTTGCGATTTGCTCTCACCTGAAATCACGCGTCTTCACTCTGATCGCGTCGATGTGCAGGTCGCGCACGTACATGTCGCGCGGTCTCGACACCTTTGGCGGCTGACTGCGCGGATCGGGCGCCGGCGAGCCGTGGTGGAACTCGTCGCCGCGACCGTGCGGCAAGGGAAACGCCCCGTCGCGCTGCCCTATGCTCGCCAGTTCCGCAGACAGATCGGTGATCCGATGTGCGACGAGATGCACGACCTCGCCTTCGCGCTGGATGCGGCCCTTCACGGTGATCATGCCCGAGGACAGGATGATCCGGCGATATCGCTCGAAGATCTTGGTCCAGACGACGAGATTGGCGATGCCGGTTTCATCTTCCAGCGTGATGAACATCACCCCCTTGGCCGAGCCGGGGCGCTGGCGAACGAGCACGATCCCGGCGGCTTCCAGCCATCGTCCGTCGCGCGTTCCCATGGCCTCGGCACAGGAGACGATCCGGCGTCTCGCGAGATCGGCGCGCAGGAAGGAGACCGGGTGGCGGCGCAGGGACAGGCCGGTATGGCTATAGTCTTCCACCACCTCGCGCCCTGCCGCCATGGGGCGCAGCGCGACCGCTGGCTCGTCGGCCTCCGGGACGGTCCCGCCTTCGCGCGCTGACGCGGCCGCGAACAGGGGCAGTTCCTCGTCGCGCAGGCCCTTGATGGCCCAGAGCGCTTCGCGGCGGGCGAGACCGAAGGCCGGGCGGAACCCGTCTGCTTCGGCGATCCGCGTCAGCGCGGCGACGGGTACGCCGCAGCGGCGCCAGAGATCATCGACGGAGGTGAAGGGCTCATCGGCCCTAGCCGCGACGATGGCTGCGGCATGTGCGTTCGCCAGCCCCTTCACCATGCACAGCCCGAGGCGGACGGCGAAGCGGGTCTCGTCGTCGGTCGGCTCCAGCGTGCAATCCCATCGCGAGGCGTTGACGCAGACCGGGTGGATTTCGACGCCATGGTCGCGCGCGTCCCGGACGATCTGGGCCGGGGCGTAGAAGCCCATGGGCTGAGCGTTCAGAAGAGCGGCGCAGAAGGCATCGGGGTGCCAGCATTTCAGCCAGGCCGAGGCATAGGCGATCAGCGCGAATGAGGCAGCGTGGCTTTCGGGAAATCCGTAAGACCCGAAGCCTTCGAGCTGCTTGAAGGTTCGCTCGGCGAACGCCTGTTCATAGCCATTTCCGACCATGCCCTCGATCAGCTTGTCGCGGAATTTCGAGACGCCGCCGGTGAACTTGAAGGTGGCCATGCTCTTGCGCAGCATGTCTGCTTCGCCGGGCGTGAAGCCCGCGCATTCGATGGCGACGCGCATGGCCTGCTCCTGAAACAGCGGCACGCCGAGCGTCTTGCCCAGCACCTTCTCCAGTTCCGGCGTCGGGTAGTCGACCGGCTCCAGCCCTTCGCGGCGACGCAGATAGGGATGGACCATGTCGCCTTGGATGGGACCGGGGCGGACGATGGCGACCTGAACGACGAGATCGTAATAGGTACGAGGCTTCAGCCGCGGCAGCATCGACATCTGCGCGCGGGATTCGATCTGGAAGGTGCCGAGCGTGTCGGCCTTGCGGATCATGGCGTAGGTGCGCGGGTCTTCCGCCGGGATCGTCGCCAGATCGAGGTCGATGCCTTTATGCGCGGCGATCAGATCGAGCCCCTTGCGCATGCAGGTCAGCATGCCGAGCGCCAGCACATCCACCTTCATGAAGCGCAGGGCGTCGATATCGTCCTTGTCCCATTCGATGATCTGGCGATCCGCCATGGCGGCGGGCTCGATCGGCACGAGATCATCGAGGCGGTCGTGGGTGAGAACGAAGCCGCCGGGATGCTGGGACAGATGGCGCGGCGCACCGCGAAGCTGCGCCGCCAGTTCAAGGGTCAGGCGCAGGCGCCGATCCTCCGGATTGAGGTTCAGCTCACGGATCTGCTGATCCGAGACGCCGGTTTCGGACCAGGCCCAGAGCTGGCCGGAGAGCGTCTGGATCAGATCCTCGGGAAGGCCCAGGGCCTTGCCGACATCGCGCAGCGCACCCTTGGAGCGATAGCGGATGACAGTGGCCGTCAGCGCGGCATGGTCCCGCCCATAATGCTCATAGACCCACTGGATGACCTCTTCGCGGCGTTCATGCTCGAAGTCGACATCGATGTCGGGCGGCTCCCTGCGTTCCTCGCTGACGAAGCGCTCGAAAAGCAGATCGTTGCGGCCGGGGTCGATGGCGGTGATGCCGAGAACATAGCAGACGGCAGAGTTTGCAGCCGACCCGCGCCCCTGACAGAGGATTCCTTTTGAACGGGCAAAGCGGACGATGCTGTTAACGGTCAAAAAATACGGCGCGTAGTCGAGCTTGCCGATCAGGGTCAGTTCGTGGCGCAGCGCCGCATTCACTTCGTCAGGCACGCCTTCGGGATAGCGGCTGGCCGCGCCCTCCCAGGTCAGGCGCTCCAGCGTTTGCTGCGGTGTCAGGGCCGGATCGTCGCGTTCCTCCGGATATTGATATCGCAGCTCGTCGAGGCTGAAGGTGCAGCGCTGTGCGATCTCCAGCGTCCGCGCGAGCGCGTCCGGCCAGCGCGCGAACAGGCGGTGCATCTCGGCGGGCGGTTTCAGATAGCGGTCGGCATGGCGTTCCCGCCGATGGCCCAGGGCGTCAATGGTGGTGTTGTGGCGGATCGCCGTCACAACGTCCTGCAACATGCGGCGGCCTGGCTCATGGAACAGGACGTCATTGGTCACGACGGTCGGCACCCGCGCCTGCTGCGCCAGCATCGACAGCTCCCAGAGCCGCATCTGATCGTTGGGACGGCGGCGCAGCGTGAGCGCCAGATAGGCGCGATCCCCGAACGCCTCGCGCAATCGTCGCAGCCGCAGGGCGCAGACCTCATCGGCCAGATCGGGCACCAGGACCGCGATCATCCCCTCGCCATAGGCGACCAGATCGACCCATTCCAGATGGCATCCCCCTTTTCCGGCGCGGCCCTTGCCGAGGGTCAGGAGACGGCACAGACGCGACCATGCATCCCGATCGGTGGGATAGACGAGCACCGACAGCCCGGAGGCCAGGTCGAGGCGGCAGCCGACGATCAGCCGGACGCCGGTGGCTCTGGCGGCCTCATGGGCGCGGACGATCCCGGCGACCGAATTGCGGTCCACCACGGCGAGCGCCTCGATCCCCATGAGGGCGGCGGCCGCGAACAGCTCGTCGGCCGAGGAGGCGCCGCGCAGGAAGGAAAACTGCGACGTCACCTGCAATTCGGCATAGCGCGGCCCGTTCCCCGGAGCGTCCGTCATCCAAAGATTCCGTGCATGAACCAGCGATGCGAGCCTGTGGCGGCATCCTCGCCATCGCCGGCGCGAAAGACCCAGAAGCGTTCGCCGGCGTCGTCCTCGATGCGGAAGTAATCGCGCACTGCTGCCAGTTCGGCGTCACGCTTCCACCATTCACCGAAGACCCGTTCGGGTCCATCGGCCCGGCGCACCCGTCGCCGCACGCCGCGCCAGGAAATCCAGTTCGGCGGATGATCGGGCAGAAGCGCCATGGTTTCGATCGGCTCAGGCCGCATCAGCAGTCGCGACGGCCGGGGCCAGTGATCCGGCCAGCCCGCGCCGGTATCCGCCGCAAGTGCGGGAATACGGCAGACGGATCGTTCTGGGACGTCGCTGGCGACGGGAGCGAAGCGATAGATCGCCCGCGCGCCGACGCGGTTCGCCAGGACGTCGATCAGCCCGGAAAGATCGGGTTCGGGCGTATCGATCAGCGATGTCGTCGCCTGCCGCGCTTTCAGCGGTTCGACAAGGGTGGCTGCGAGCGACATGATCTCGATGCCGAGGCCGGGATCGATGGTTTCGATCTTGTCGCAAAGCAGCCGGGTCAGGCGTTTTGGCTCGCGCACTGGACGGGCAAGCCCGATGCGCACCGTCTCGATGCGGTTGTCGACCCGGTGACAGAGCAGATCGAGGCGCCGCGCCCCGAGCCCACGCTGCTCCAGCGTATCGCAGAGGGAGGCGACGAGCTTGCCGATATAGCGCGCGATCGTTTCGGCCGCCCCGATGGGTTCAGCAAAGCTGCGACGGGCTTCGATCATATCCTCGGGACGCAGCGGTGTGATCAGCTCAGCGACGCCGCCGAGCGCCTGATCGAGCCGGCGGCAGAGTTCAGGACCGAACCTGCGGGTGAGCGGTGCGCGCGGCTGGGCCATCAGATCGGAGATCGCGGCAAAGCCGAGATCGCGCAGGCCGGCGCAGATCGAAGCCGGGAGGCGCAGCGCTTCAAGGGGCAATGGCGAAAGCAGGGCCTCTGCGTTGCCGGTTTCTCCGATCAGAACCGGATCGGCCCGGTAGCGCGCCAGCGCATGGGCCGCGCCCCAGCTATCGGCGATGGCGGCACGGGCTGCGACACCCGAAAGGGTCAGGCGCCCGATAAGCGCATCCAGCATGGCGGCTTCGCCGCCGTGGAGATGGTCGGCGCCGGTGGAGTCGATGACGATGCCCTCCGGCGGATCGACCGCGACAATCGGACTGAAGCGCTGCAAGATCCAGAGGGCGAGACGTTCCAGGCTCTCCGCGTCGGCCTTGGGGTCGGCCGGTTGGATGACGAGACCGGGCACGAGCGCCTGCGCCTTGGCGACGGGCATGCCGACCCGCAGACCAAGCGCCTGGGCCGCAGAATCCGCCGCCGTGACGATGCGCCGGTTGCGGTCGCGCCCGACAAGAACCAGTGGCGCCTCAACCGGCGGTGCTGTGTCGCCGATCTTCCGCCGAAGCCGGTCCACCGGCCATGTCGGCAGGAAGACCGAGATGACCCGAGCCATCGCACGCCTCCAGTTCTATATCGAGGGATTCCCCGGCGCGGGCGCGGATCAGTTCGATGAGCCAGCGCGCGCGTCCGACGCCCGGAACCGGCAAGGGCCGCGACGGCAGCACCGAGACCCGCCACCGCGTCATCGCTGCAGTGGGCTGCCCGAAATCGCTGGCTTCGGGCTGCCGTCGCCAGCGCCGCAGCGCGATGCCTATGGTCCCGCTCTCCTTGGCGGCCAGATGCAGCCGCCGTGAGGCGGTCATCGGCAGCCGGGCGATATCGGCCACAACCGCGCCGAGACCGCCATGCCGCAATCCTTCCTCCATGCAGGCCAGAACAGATTTGTCGTCTCCGGCCTCGACATGGATGACGCGATCGGGGGACAGGCCAGCCTGTTCCAGTCCCGGTGCGAACAAATCCTGCTGCGCCACGCACCATAGAACCTTGCCCGATGTGCGGGCCGCGATCCCGGCCACGAAACAGGCGGCGGCCGCCCCGTCGACGGCGCCATTCCCGCCGCCCGCAACCTCATGCAGGCATCCGAGCGCCAGTCCGCCGCCTGGTAGTTTACGATCCAGCGGCGGAACGCCGAAGGGCAGCACCTCCCGCGTGCGCGCACCATTCCCCTCCAGCTGCGCGATACGCTCACGCAGCGCCAAAAAGGCCGGGTTGACGGGGCGCGTACTCATGCGCGGGCGGTGCTCCGAGGGTTGTCACTGGGGATTCTCGCTGTTATGTTCCTTATTTGTTCTCATTGCAGCGGAGAGTCAATCTGAGTCCGGGAAGATGTGAACGACAGGCTCTCCCGAAGCCTTTATTGTAGGCGCACAGTAAAACCGGAGGATCTGGCTTGTGTAACCTCTACAATCTGACGACGAACCAGCAGGCGATCCGGGATTTCGTGGCCGCAACGCATGACAGCCTTGGCAATCTTGAGCCGTCGATCGATGTCTATCCTGATCGTCCGGCGCCAGTTGTGCGCAACCGCGACGGCAGCCGGGAACTGGCCTCCCTGACGTGGGGCATGCCGACACCGGCCGAGCACCTGAAATCACCTGACGCGCCTGATACCGGCGTCACCAATGTCCGCAAGACATGGATCGGACATTGGCGGCAATGGCTGGGGATCGAGCATCGATGCGTGGTCCCGGCGACGGCCTTCTCGGAATATGGGCAGACGCCTGATCCGGTGACGAAGCGCAAGCCGCTCTACTGGTTCGCTCTGGACGATAGCGAGCCGCTGTTCTTCTTCGCCGGCATCTGGACGCGGTGGGACGGCGTTCGTGGATCGAACCGGACACCGCGCCCCGGCACACATGATCTGTTCGCATTCCTGACAACCGATGCGAACGACATTGTGAAGCCGATCCACCCCAAGGCGATGCCAGTCATCCTCACCAGCTCGGAAGAGGTCGAGACATGGCTGAACGCCGACTGGCAGGATGCGAAGGCTCTACAGCGCCCGTTGCCGGCCGAACGGTTGACGCTCGTCGAGCGGCCCAGGGCACTGGCGATGTGACCGCGGACGATGGCGGGCGTGAGCGGGCATCAGAGTGACACCGGCGAAGCGGACGAAAAAATCCGCAAGATCATCCATGTCGATATGGATGCGTTTTATGCCTCGGTCGAACAGCGCGACGATGTGAGGTGGAGCTACGGGCGACCACCCGTGTCGGCGGCGCCACCCCGCCTTTCTGCTCCCCGTTTGCTAGGGGAGGACGCCGGCGGCTCTATTCTCCAGATCGGGAGGATGCGTTGCGGTTCTGATGTTCGCTAAGGCCTGTTTATCGGCCGCAAGGCAGGTTGAGCGTCGGCGCCTGCGATGACTCGGTCTGACGCAAGCGATGTTCGTCGACGGGCGTGGACGCCTCCGCTAAAATCTACCGGAGGCATCCGCTTTTTGTTTGTATGCTTGGCTCAACGCGCGGGCGGTCATGATCATGCAGCGACCGGCTGAGCCTCCTCCATTGGGCGGTCGTCATTACCTGCCGCCTTCTGTAGGAAGCGCGCCAGGGCCGCTTTGCGAGAGTCGCGGTCAAGCGCATAGGCGGTCTGCTTAAACTCGATTCCGTCTAGAAGCCCCTGGATGTAGCCGGCAATAGTATCGGCCGCCATGATGAGGGCAGTATCGAGCGTATGAATGTAATTGCTAGTGACTGATCCTTTCGCGTGGCCCACGAGGGCCGCGATGGTAATTTCCGTAAATCCAAGGTCGTTGGCCACACTAGCGAAGCTGTGGCGGAGGACGTGGGGGGTAATGTCCGCCAGCGGCGAGTCCGCGAAGATTTTTCGCCAGTGATTGGGGAAGCTGCCGAACGCGGCGTCGCCATCGCGGCCGGGAAACACATAAGCGCCATCCGCCTCCCTACGACGGTTTTCCAGATATTCGACTACTGGTAGGCCAATCGGCCGGATAGAGCGCCCTTCCTTACTGTCTTTCAATCGAAGACAACTGGAATCAGTATCTGCTTCCTCCCACTCCAAGGTGACCATTTCGGTTCGGCGGCATCCGGTGAGAGCGATCTGACGGATGATCTCCGCGGTCATGCGATAGGTTTCATTTTCGGCGGCGGCCTTTAGCATCTCTCCGAGGATGCGATATTCGGCCTCGCTCAGACGCCGGGCTCGGATATTGTCCTTCGGCCGCCGTACCCCATGCGCTGGATTGACGTCGATGATGCCGGCTTCCACGGCATAGGTCAGGATGCCGCCAAACAGCCCGATGGTCCGGGTGGCTGTGCCGACGCCACCCTTCACGATTGACTTGCCGCGCAGCTTCTTTGTCTTGGCAACCAGACGCGTCTTTCCAGCCATAATGTCTTTCATAGCCTTGGTAATATCCGCTTTGGTCAGGTCCTTGACGCGACGCGTGCCGAGGAGCGGCACGATGTGTCGATTAATCCTCCCGACATCCGACACGATGGTGCCTGGCTTCTTCGGCCGTCCGCCTTTCCCAAGAATGAGGCCGGCTTGCAGGTCGGCCAGATAAAGATCGCACAGCTCCTTGATCGAGAGTGACTTGTGATCGATCTGTTTTTCCTCGGCTGGGTCCTCACCCTGGGCGACCCTGCCGAGCTGGGTTTTGGCTTCTTGGCGGGCACGTTCCGGCGTCCAGATACCATGCAAACCGATCGTAAATCGACGCGAGCGCCCCCCCTGTCGGTACTGGATCACATAGCTGCGCTTGCCTGAGGCGAAGACACGAAGCCCGAAACCGGGTAGTTCGTCATCCCAGATCACGTAATCACTGGGACGGCTTTCAGCGGCGTCCACAACCCGTTTCGTCAGCTTAGCCATGGATTTCCTCCGTCACAAACCCACTATCTCGCGTAAGCACCGCGTAAGCAGCAGGGCGAAAATCGTGGCGAATGGGAGGATAGGCACGACGGCGTGAAAATTCAAATTCTTTTTTAATTTCAGTAAGATAGCGTGACATAGCGTGCTCCTTCGTATGAACGTCGGAGCTAGCAATAATCCCTCCGAAGGCAGAGGTCACAGGTTCGAATCCTGTCGGGTGCGCCATAAAATCAATAGCTGGACCTATTTCTCCAGAATCCATGAAATTCACACCACCAAGTTCTTCAGGATTGAGCCCACTCATATTGAGGAAAACGCCGGGATAAAGCCTTAGACTCATTGTGAATTCTGGCAGCTGATGCGTGCTACGGTGAGTTTGTCGGTGAGAGGTGGTTTGTGGGATGTTCGTCGTATGGTGCGATGTCGCGGAAATATCTGATGCGGTTGAAGAACTGCTCCACGATATTCCGCTTGGCGGGAGAGCCGTGCTGGCATCATTGCGGGTTTGCCTTGGCTTTAGTGTTGTGTATTTGCTTGCTTGGCGTGGATTACCTCATTGCCAGCCTTGTCTGCCAAAAGCATATCGTTCTGCCGTAGCGTCAATGCGCGATCTCATTGCGTGCTGATGAGCGCTTTTCAAATTTGCTGATCTGCTGCCTGCAACACGACTTTTCAGAACTATTCGGCATGTATTATGATTGGAGGTAATGTTACAGGGATCTCGTGCAGGCATCAGGCAGGGAATGTAATTCCGATGATTGCTGACTCAATTTCGATATCAATAAATTATCTTTAATATCAACTCTTAAAAGAGATAAATCATGATGGGGGACAGGAAATTAAGTCGTCAGACAGTTGATCTTTCTGACTACCCGGATCTGGTGGTGGTCTATCTCGGCATGCGCGTGAATATTCTTTCGGGGCTTGCAACATTGTTGGGCTTTGGCAAGAAGATTAACATGGCTGTCGATACCAAGCCCGATGGTCTGTTGGCGCATGAGATGATCATCTTCTCACTTTTCCCGCTTCATATCGGCATGCGGCAATATTGGCGTGATTTCGAAAGTCTTGAGCGTTTTTCACGCAGCGAACCGCATCGCGAATGGTGGCAGAAGTTTCTGCGCGATCCCAAAGGGACCGGTTTCTGGCATGAGGCCTATTTTCGCAAAGGGGAGATGGAGGCCGTCTATGTCAATATGCCGGACAAGTCTGGTTTTCGCCGGTTTGCTCCCGTGATGGAGGCAAAGGGGCGGATGTTTTCCTCGCGCATGCGGGCCGGGCGGGGTGGAGAGGTTCCAGCGCCGGTCGTTCCCGAATCTGAAATTTATGCAGACAAAGTGTGACATTACACATCAGGTGACTATTGGCGGAGAATATGATGCGCAATTCACGCACAAAACTGGCTGTTATTTCCATCAGCACGGTTCTGTTTTCATCGGCGGCAATGGCTGCAAGCCTTGATCTCAACATCACCAATCTTCGCAATGACAAGGGTGTTGTTCGTTGTGGCCTGTTCAACTCCAGGCAGAGTTTTGGTAAGCCCGGCCAACAGGTTGCAACCGATAATGCAACAATTCAGGGCGGCGGCGCCAAGTGCCATTTTGATAATGTGGCGCCGGGCACTTATGCCGTTGCCGTCTTTCATGCGGAAAATAATGAAAATACGCTCTCTTATGGGCTGTTTGGCAAGCCAAAGGAGGGGGTGGGGTTCTCAAACAATCCATCCATTACTTTCGGTGCGCCAAGCTTTGACGATGCAGCCTTCCAGATGGGGACACAGAACAAATCCATGCAAATCAGGATTCAATATTAAAGGTCAGCCGAAGTTCAAATCATCAACGCTCGCATCATGGTAATCGTCTTGGCGCTCATTGCGGGCGTAAGCCGGAATATGATGCCGCGATTTTTCTCCATATTGCAGTTTCCGGTGAAAGCTCATGGGGTCATGGGTGATGAATAATGTAATTATTTCAGCAGGTTCTATATAAATTTTACGAAAAATCATTGGCTTTTAATGCAAGAGGCCTGGATCGTATCGGCTCCTCTGAGTGCAGCCGCCATTAGAGCAACTCACATTTTGATGGAATCGAAAGGGATTCCCCTTTCGATTAAAATATGATTCAAACTACTGGCTAGTTGGGA